>NCBI01000021.1 GCA_002255365.1 Chromatiales bacterium 21-64-14 | reverse complement strand
CTTTATAGCAGAGCCGCCGGCGGGATTCAAGGTGGTGATGCTGGATTGTTTGTGGCCAGGGTTCTTCATATGAGTATTAAGTTGTTGTTTTTAAAAAATATCAAATCAATCCCCGCTCGGCGAAGGATACCGCCTCCCGGTCCCCGATCACCAGGTGGTCCAGCACCTGGATGTCTACCAGGGCGAGGGCGTCCCGGAGCCGGCGGGTGAGGGCCTCGTCGGCGCGGCTGGGTTCGGCCACCCCGGAGGGGTGGTTGTGGGCCAGGATCAAGGCCGCGGCGTTGACCTCCAAGGCGCGGCGCACCACCTCACGGGGATGGACGCTGGCGGCGTCCAGGGTCCCAAAGAACAGCTCTTCGTAGCGGATCACCCGGTGTCGGGTATCCAAAAACAGGCACGCAAACACCTCCCGGCGGTGGCTACGCATCCGTGCCTGCAAGTAGCGGCGCGCATCCTGGGGGTTGCCGAGGGCCCCATCCCGGATCAATCCCGCCTCCAGATACCGGCGTCCGAGTTCCAAGGCGGCCTGGAGTTGAACGTATTTGGCGTTGCCCAGACCGAGGGGACGGCAGAAATCCTCCCGCGGGGCGTCCAGCAGGGTGCGCAGTCCCTCGAAATCCGCGAGCAGTTCCCGGGCTACATCCACAGCGGTGGAGCCCGGACGGCCGGTACGCAGGAAAATCGCCAGCAGTTCCGCGTCGGAGAGGGCCTCGGCCCCCCTCTGCAGCAATTTTTCCCGGGGCCGTTCCAGTTCCGGCCAGTCCCGTATCGACATCGGCGTGACCTCCCTGTCCGCCCGTGGTGCGCAGACAGTGTAATGCAGTTCGCACCAGGGAGGCGATAAGCCGTACGCCCGGGCTCAGGCGGGGGTTTCTGGTAGACTCTGGCGTTATGACAGCGGTGCTATCGAATCGGCGGATCGTGCTGGGTGTGAGTGGTGGTATCGCGGCCTACAAGAGCTGCGAGCTGGTGCGGCGTCTGCGGCTGGCGGGTGCCCAGGTGCGGGTGGTGATGACCGCCGCGGCGAGTGCCTTCGTGACCCCCCTTACGTTCCAGGCCCTGTCCGGCCAGCCGGTGCATCAGGATCTGCTGGATCCGGGGGCCGAGGCGGCCATGGGCCATATCGAGCTGGCGCGCTGGGCGGACGCGGTGCTGGTGGCGCCGGCCACGGCCGACACCCTGGCGCGGTTCGCGCAGGGGCGCGCCGACGACCTGCTGGCGACGCTGTGTCTGGCCACGACCGCGCCCTTGGCGTTGGCTCCGGCCATGAATCACCGGATGTGGGCCCACCCCGCGACGCAGGCCAACCGGGCGGTCCTGGAGTCCCGTGGGGTCCGGCTCTGGGGCCCGGCGGCGGGGGATCTGGCCTGTGGCGAGGTGGGCGACGGGCGCATGCTGGAGCCCGACTTGCTTGTCGAGCGGCTGGTGGGCCTGTTCGCGCCCGGGACCCTGCAGGGTCTCACGGTCCTGGTGACGGCGGGTCCGACCCGCGAGCCGCTGGACCCGGTGCGGTTCCTCAGCAACCGCAGCTCCGGCAAGATGGGGTACGCGGTGGCGCGTGCCGCCGCGGAGGCCGGGGCGCGGGTGATCCTGGTAAGTGGGCCGGTGGCCTGCGCGACCCCGGACCGGGTGGAACGTATCGATGTGGAGAGCGCCGCCGAGATGCAGGCGGCGGTCCTGGAGCGCGTGGCCGCGGCGCATCTATATATCAGTGCTGCGGCGGTGGCGGACTATACGCCGGTAGCGCCGGCGTCCGGGAAGCTCAAAAAGGGCCGTGGCACCGTGACGTTGCCATTGGCACCGGCGCCGGACATCCTGCGCCAAGTGGCGGCTTTGGCCGGGGCGCCATTTACCGTAGGATTCGCCGCCGAGACCGAACGGTTGGTCGAGAATGCCCGCGCCAAGCGCATGTCCAAGGGACTGGACATGGTGGCTGCCAACTGGGTGGGTGGTGGGCGTGGTTTCGACGCCGAAGACAACGCCCTGGAAGTGGTCTGGGAAGGGGGTGGCGCGTCTCTGCCCGCCGCGCCCAAGGAACGTCTGGCCCGTCAGCTCATTGCCCTGATCGCGGAACGGTATCATGCAAAAAAAAGTACAACTGAAGGTGCTCGATCCCAGGATCGGGCGTGACATCCCGGCGCCGGACTATGCCACGCCCGGTGCCGCTGGCCTGGATCTGCGCGCCTGTCTGTCAGAGCCCGTTACGCTGGAGCCCGGCGCGACCTGTTTGATCCCCACCGGGTTCGCTATTCACATGGGGGATCCGACCCTGGCCGCGGTGCTGTTGCCGCGCTCCGGCCTCGGCCACAAGCACGGCATCGTGCTCGGCAACCTGGTGGGGCTGATCGATTCCGACTACCAGGGCCAGGTATTCGTCTCGTGCTGGAACCGGGGCACCACGGCCTTCACCATCGAGGTGGGCGAGCGCATCGCCCAGATGGTGTTCGTGCCGGTGGTCCAGGCCGCCTTCGAGCGGGTGGATGAATTCGCCGCCAGCGTTCGGGGTGAGGGCGGCTTCGGCCACTCCGGCAGGATTTGATGCGTGCGCCGGATACCGATGCGCCGCCGCCGTGCGGTCCGCACAGCCTAATGACAATCGCCACTCTGGGGAATCGCCCGTGATCCGCAATGCCGCCGTTCCACCCGCCTCGATCTTCCGTGCCTATGACATCCGCGGCATCGTCGGTCAGACCCTGACCCCGGAGGGCGTGTACGCCATCGGCCAAGCCATCGGTAGCGTGGCGCACGCGCGCGGTCAGACGCGGGTCATGGTGGGCCGCGACGGCCGGCTCTCGGGCCCTGAACTGGCGGCGGCCCTGGGAGCTGGGTTGGCAGCGGCGGGCCTGGAGGTGGTCGACGTGGGCATGGTCCCCACGCCGGTGCTCTATTTCGCCACCCACCACCTCGGTACCGGCACCGGCGTGATGCTGACCGGCAGTCACAATCCGCCGGACTACAACGGGCTCAAGATCATGGTGGCCGGGGACACCCTGTCCGAGGACGGCATCCAGGAACTGCGCCGGCGCATCGAGACCGGTGCCCTGCGCAGCGCCGCCGGCAGCCGCCGCAGCGCGGACGTGCTGCCGGCCTATCTTCAGCGCATCGTCGGTGACGTGACGCTCGCGCGCCCCCTGCGGGTGGTGGTGGACTGCGGCAACGGGGTCGCGGGCGTCGCGGCGCCGCAATTGCTGCGCGCCCTCGGGTGCGAGGTGACCGAGTTGTTCTGCGAGGTGGACGGGCATTTCCCCAATCACCACCCCGACCCCAGCGTGCCCGAGAATCTCAAGGATCTGGCCGCGGCCTTGGCCGGTGACGGTGCGGATCTGGGCCTCGCCTTCGACGGCGACGGGGACCGGCTCGGGGTGCTGTCGCCGGACGGGCGGGTGGTGTGGCCGGACCGGCTCCTCATGTTGCTGGCCGCCGACGTGCTGGCGCGCAACCCGGGCGGGCGCATCATCTACGACGTGAAGTGCACGCGCTATCTGACGCCCATGATCGAGGGCGCCGGCGGCGTCGCCGAGATGTGGAAGACCGGCCACTCGCTGATCAAGGCGCGCATGCGGGAGAGCGGGGCGCTGCTGGCGGGGGAGATGAGCGGGCACATCTTTTTCAAGGAACGTTGGTACGGTTTCGACGACGCCTTGTACGCGGCGGCCCGGTTGCTGGAGATCCTGGCGGCGGATCCGCGCAGCCCCGCCGAGGTGTTCGACGCGCTTCCCGACAGCGTGAACACGCCCGAACTTCGGGTGGAGATGGAGGAGGGGGCGCACTTCGCTTTCATGGAGCGCTTGGCCCGGGAGGGCCATTTCGTGGGGGCGACCCTGCACACCATCGACGGGGTGCGGGCGGACTTTACCGACGGATGGGGTCTGGTGCGCGCCTCCAACACGACGCCGTGTCTGGTGCTGCGTTTCGAGGCCGACGATGTGCCCGCGCTGCGGCGTATCCAGGAGACGTTCCGTCGTCAGATGCTGGCGGTGGAGCCGGGCTTGACGCTTCCGTTCTGATACCCGGGCGGCATCACGGTCTCGGCCCGAGGCTCCCGGTGCCCGCCGGTGCTGGTTGATTTTTGGCGCTGGACGGCATGAAATGAGGGCCCGATCGTGCCAGGACCGACCCCTCCAATGACCCTCAGCTCTGAATCCGCAATGAACGTCGCCCGGGTGCTCACCGAGGCGCTGCCTTACATCCAGCGGTTCACTGGCCGGACCGTGGTGATCAAGTACGGTGGCAACGCCATGGTGGACGACACCCTGAAAAATGGTTTCGCACGCGATATCGTGCTGATGAAGCTGGTGGGGGTGAATCCGGTGGTGGTGCACGGAGGCGGGCCGCAGATCGGCGCGCTGCTCACCCGGCTTGGCAAGGAGAGCCGCTTCGTGGAGGGCATGCGGGTCACTGACCGCGAGACCATGGACGTGGTGGAGATGGTGCTGGGCGGTCTAGTGAATAAGGAGATCGTGAACCTGATCAACCGCCACGGTGGCGGTGCGGTGGGCCTGTCCGGAAAGGACGGCGGTATGATCCGCGCGCGCAAACTCACCGTTACCCGGAACCACCCGGAGCTGGAGGCCCCCGAGATCATCGACCTCGGTCACGTGGGCGACGTGGAGCAGATCCATCCTGAAGTGGTGCAGATGCTGGTGCGCGGCAACTTCATCCCGGTGATCGCGCCGATCGGCGTCGGCGCGGACGGGTGCTCCTACAATATCAACGCCGATTTGGTCGCGGGCCGGGTTGCGGCGGTGTTGGGCGCCGAGAAACTGATCCTGCTCACCAATACCCAGGGCGTATTGGACCGGGACGGGGCGCTGCTCACTGGCCTGCGGGCGGAGCAGGTGGCTGCGCTGATCGCCGACGGTACGATTCACGGCGGGATGTTGCCCAAGATCCGCTGTGCGCTGGAGGCGGTGGCAGCGGGCGTGAGTGCCGCCCACATCATCGATGGGCGCATGGAGCATGCGGTGTTGCTGGAGTTGTTTACCGATCAGGGCGTGGGGACCCTGATCCGGCACGGCTGAGCGGGCGCGGGCCGCCTCCCCACGGCGGGTCGCCCATTACACGGGACCGCAACCCCCTTGAGCCTGCCCGATCAACTCCTGTTGTTCGTTATTGCGCTGCTGGCGAACACGTTCTCCGCATTCTCTGGCGGGGGTGCCGGGCTGATTCAGTTTCCGGCATTGATTTTTCTTGGGCTGCCGTTCGCGGTGGCGCTGGCGACCCATAAGGCGGCAAGCGTCGCCTTGGGCGTCGGCGCGACCCTGCGTCACGCCCGTGAACATGCCCTGGAACGGGCCTTTACCATCTTCATCCTTGCCGTGGGCCTGCCCGGCGTGGTGCTCGGGGCGAGCGTGGTGCTCCAGGTGCCGGGGCGTGCGGGGGAGATTGCCCTCGGGTTCATGAACATCGGCCTGGGGCTGTACTCCTGGTGGAATCCCGGCCTGGGTCAGTTCCATGCGCCGGCCCACCGTGACCGGCGTGGCTTCCTCGCCGGTGGCGTCGTGCTGTTCCTGATCGGATTCCTGAACGGTTCGCTGAGTTCGGGCACCGGACTGTTCGTGACCCTGTGGCTGGTGCGCTGGTTCGGTCTGGATTACCGCCGCGCGGTAGCCTATACCCTGGTGCTGGTGGGCCTGTTCTGGAATGGCGCGGGGGCCCTGACCCTCGGCATCCTGGGGCAGATCCGCTGGTCGTGGTTGCCAGCCTTGTTGCTGGGGTCCTTGATCGGCGGTTATCTCGGTGCGCACCTGGCGATCGCCAAGGGCAATCGCTGGATCAAGCGCGGCTTTGAACTGGTCACGATAGTGATCGGCATGAAGTTGGTGCTGGGTTGACGGGCACCCGCATGACCCGGGGCGTCTATTGTGGGTGACGCGCCGCGCTGCCGTACTCTTTCTGATACGCACGGATCGCATTCAGTGCGCCAGCGTCGCCGCCTTCTACTTCCAGATATGCCACCAAGTCCTGCAGGGTGACGATACTGGTGACCGGGATTGCGTAGCCGCGCGCGACTTCCTGGGTGGCGGATACCGCACCCCGGCCACGCTCCTGGCGGTCCAGTGCGATGACCACCCCGGCGGGTGCGGCGCCGGCGGCGCGGATGAGGGCCACCGACTCGTCCACCGAGAGTCCGGAAGTGATCACGTCGTCCACGATCAGCACCCGGCCGGCGAGCGCCGCGCCCACCACATGACCGCCTTCCCCGTGGTCCTTGGCCTCCTTGCGGTTGAATGCGTAGGGCAGGTCGCGCTGGTGATGGTCTGCCAGCGCGACGGCAGCGGCGGTGACCAGCGGGATGCCTTTATAGGCCGGACCGAACAGCATGTCGGCGTGAATCCCGGAGTGTACGATCGCCGCGGCGTAGCAGCGGCCCAGCCGGGCGATGCCCTGGCCCGTGTTGAAGAGTCCGGCGTTGAAGAAATAGGGGCTGGTCCGGCCTGATTTCAGCGTGAACTGCCCGAAACGCAGGGCATCGGTGTCCAGGGCGAAGCGGATGAATTCCTGCTGATAAGGTTCCATGATTCCCGGTCACGTCGTGTCAGTGGGTGGTGCTTTGGAGCGCTGGAGCTGAAACGCGGGAGCGCATCCAGCTCGGGCCCCACTCCCGCGGCTCGCATCGCCGCGGGCGCCTCCCGTATCATACCGTTTTGGGGCACCGGGCGGGAATGCAAAGGCCGCGCCGGCGCGTGTTGTCGTCACGGCCGGGGATCGGGTATGCGCGTGGTTACAGTCAACGTCAACGGAATCCGCTCGGCGGCCCGCAAGGGGTTTTTCGGCTGGCTGGCGCGCCAACGCGCCGATGTGATCTGTCTACAGGAAACCAAGGCCCAGGAGCATCAGTTGGAGGACGCGGTGTTCCGGCCCCGCGGCTATCACGTCTATTTTCACGACGCCCGTAAGAAGGGTTACAGCGGCGTGGCGGTGTACTGCCGGCGTGCGCCGGACCAGGTGATCACCGGCCTGGGTTGGCCGGATATCGACGCGGAAGGGCGTTACCTGCAGGTGGACTTCGGCCAGCTCAGCGTTGCCTCGGTGTATGTGCCCTCCGGGTCCTCGGGGCCGGAGCGCCAGGCAATCAAGTTCGACTTTATGGAGCGTTTCGCGGGGTTTCTCCGCGACCTGCGCCGCAAGCGCCGCCAGTACATCCTGTGCGGGGACTGGAACATTGCCCACCGCCAGATCGATCTCAAGAACTGGCGCGGCAATCAGAAAAACTCCGGATTTCTGCCTGAGGAGCGCGCCTGGATGGACGAGTTGTTCGGCGCGCGCGGGTTCGTGGATGCGTTCCGGGTCGTAGATCAACGGGAGGAGCAGTACACCTGGTGGTCGAACCGCGGCCGTGCGTGGGAGAAGAACGTGGGGTGGCGCATCGATTACCAAGTGGTCACCCCAGGCTTGCAGGGAGCGGTAACGGCGGCGCGGATCCATACTGCGCAGCGCTACTCGGATCACGCGCCCCTGATCATCGACTACGACGTTGATTTCTGACGTTGGGTCCCGCGCGTTGTTCTCGGCCTCCGCCGTGCGCGGAAGACCTCCGAGCGCGCCCGGCTCCTGGACCGCGATCCGTGGCTCAGCCGGCCAGCGCGCCGCGCGCGGTCTCCTTCGTAGGGATGCCGGCCGGTGGCGCAGCGGCGGCGGGCAGGGGTCGATGCAGGGAGTTCTGAATCCAATCGAGCTCGCTGAGCTGTTCCTCCAGGCCCAAGATCTGCGCCTCCTGCCCGGCGATGCGTTCATCGAGCGATTGCCGCGAGCGTTGGATTTTCTGCAGATTGGCGCGGCGCTGGTCGAGCATGGTCTTGTGGTCGTGCAGGCGCCGGACCAGCGGCCCCAGCACATCCTTGAGCCACCGGTCCGCCTCGTCATGGACTTCGATGAACAAGCCACGGGCACGGCTTGCGAGCGTGTCGAAGAACTTCCGGATAACAAAGCTCTGCTCGGTCATGCTGGTGATGACACTGTTCCGGAATTCCTCCGCCTCATGATGCAGGGCGGTGAATTCCGCGACGCGCTGCTCCATAGGTAGCGGCTGCGGCCGCGCGAGCTCGGCATCCAGCCGTTGCTGGAAGTCGGCGTACACGCGTTTTACCAACCGCTCGGCGGTGTAGACCTCGGGTGCAACCTGGCCCATGATCCGTGCGATCCCCTCGAAGAAAACCTTCATTCCGCGTTTCAGCCCCGGGGTGGTCCAACTCCCTTCCATATCTATGCGCGCTTGGTCGATCAGCGTATCGATCAGGCTCAGGTCCAGGATTTCCATCACGCTACGGGCGCGGTTTCCAAGCTCGCGGCGCGCTTCGTTGAAGGATTGTACATGCTTGAGATAAAGCGCCTGTGCCTGGCGGTTTTTGCGCATCAGGTGGAGTACCACGTCGCTGCTCTTGCCACGCAGGCCGCGCAGTTCCCGTGTCTCGTTCCGCACATCGTTCATGCGTGCGCGCAGCACACTGCGGCTCTCCTCGAGCAGCTCATCCATCCGGCGTGCGAGGGACTCCTGTAGTATCTCGTGCCGGATCGGAAGGATCTGGGTGCACACATGGGCCTCCAGTTCGGCCAGTTGAGCGTTGCGCAACAGCCGCGGATCGTGCCGGATCTTGGCCACCAGCGCCTTCTGGGCAGAGACCGGAAAGACGCTGCGGCTGCCCAGTCCTAACTCGCGGGCGACCGTACGGCGCTGGTTCTCGATGGCAGCGGTGACTTCGGTGGGGTCCCGCAGCTCGTCCCATAGCGTGTCGATCTTGTTCAGCGCCACCACCAGACAGCCATCCTTGCGGTAACGGTAACCTCGAACATGATGATTCCAAAGCTCCAGGTCGCTCCGGGTCACGCCGGTATCGGCGGCCAGAACGAACACCATGGCATGGGCCTTGGGCAGCAGGTTGAGGGTAAGCTCGGGTTCGTTGCCGAGGGCGTTGAGGCCGGGGGTGTCGAGCACCACCAGTCCTTGTTTCAGCAACGGGTGCGGAAAGCTGACGCGGGCATGACGCCAGACGGGGATTTCCACGTGGGTCACCGGGACACCCTGGGCCTGGAGGTCGGTATGCAGGCTAGCGTCATACAGCCCGAGCCGTTTCGCCTCTGGCACCGGCACCCGCCGTACGCGGCGGATCTCACGCAGCGCGTTGACCATCTGGTCCGGCGAGTCCATATCCAGGGGGGTGGTATTCCAGGCGAGGGGATCCTGGATGTATTCACTGATGGTGGTGTCGCGCAGGCGCGTCTCGATGGGCAGCAGCTTGAGATACGGGGCCACTGCCTCCGCGTCATGAAACAGCTCGGTGGGGCACATGGTGGTGCGGCCCGCCTCGGTGGGCAAGAGCCGGCGCCGGTAGTCGGAAAAGAACAGCGCGTTGATCAGCTCGGTCTTGCCCCTGGAGAATTCGCCGACGAAGGCGATCACGAGCCGGTCGGAATCCAGCGCTTCCAGGCATTCTATTATGCGCAGGTCCGCGTCCGGTGGGCTCAGGCGGCAGCCGTCGAGCCACTGCTGATATTGTCCCAGCGCCTTTCCCAGAACCTGTTTCCAGCGGTTGTAGGCGCCGAGTTGCGTCTGCAGGAGGTCTGCCGTCATCGTGGTGGTCCCCGCCCCAGATCCGGCGCCCGTGCGGGCGCGCTGACACACCGACACCCACCGCGGCGCGGATTACGGCCGCGCGCAGCGGGTGCCGACCCCTTTCCATACCGAGTATAGGGAAGCGCTGGCCGGGTACCGTGCGCCCGTTCACATACGGCGCGGGAGCGGGAGCGGTGCGGGGAGGTGGTGCGGAGACCGGATCCGGACCCGTTTGCGGCGGCCTTTGGTCCCACCGATCAGGATCACTTGGCTCCGGGCCACTTGGAACAGGTCGGCCAGATACCGCAGCAGCGTCTCGTTGGCGCGCCCGTCCACCGGCGGCGCGGTGAGCCGGATGCGCAGATGGCCGGCGTGGACGCCGACGATTTTATCCCGGGACGCGCGGGGCTGGATCTGGAGTTGGAGGATCAGGTCCTCTCCGTCCCAGCGGTACCATGGAAGTTCGGATGTCATTGGTGACGGGTCGTCCGGTGCGCGGCACGAAAATCCGTCTTCGGGATCGCAAGCTTGGTTGATTCGATCAAGACGAACACCAGCGCGGGCACGGTCCGCGATCGATTGGCGGGGTTACCCATAGACCTGCACGGTGCCCGCGCTGAGCATGGCGATCCGGCGATGTGGATCGGGCGCGCGTTCCGCAGCCAGACCCGCACCAGGCGCTGAGTCGGTACCTGCGTGGAGCCCCATGGTGTGCGCCCACGACGATCCGGGGACCGCCGCTATGCGTGGCCCGCCAGTCCCCAGCCCAGGTCGCGTAACGGTGCGACCAGCAGGATAGAAATCAGCTGCAGGCCGACCAGGATCACCAATGGCGAGAGGTCCAGCCCGCCGATGGGGGGTAGCAGGCGTCGTGCCGGGCCCAGCAACGGTTTGTTCAAGCTGTATAACAGTGCGGCCAGCGGATGATAGGTGCCCGGGTTTACCCAGCTGAGCACTACCTGGACCAGAATGGAGATCAAGTACACGTGGAGGGTGAGGTCCAGAATACTCGCGAGACTGAGCACCGGCAGTGCCACTGGGTTCATGCGCACACCCTGCACGAGGCCCACCAGCAGAAACTCCAGGGCGCCCAAGGCCAGCAGCAAGACCACCGAGGCCAGATCCACACGGCCCAGGGGCGGGATCACCCGGCGCAGCGGGACCACGATCGGGCTGGTGACGCGGACCAGAAACTGGGATACCGGGTTGTAGAAATCGGCCCGCGCCCAGGCCAGCAGGAAGCGTAACAGGACTGCCAGGAGGCCGAAGCCGAACAGGGTCCTAATGAGGAATACGGCGGCGTTGGCCGCGTAGGGGCCGCCCATCACGGCTCGTCCCCGAACTGCTGCGCCAATGCGCGGGAACGGTCTCGGGCGGCCCGCAAGGCGTGCCGGAAGTGTTCCCGCAGGCCGGCCTGGTCCAGCACCGCCAGGGCCGCTTCGGTGGTGCCGCCGGGGGAGGTGACCCGCTGGCGCAGGGTTGCCACGTCGTCGCCGGATCCGAGCGCGACCTTTGCCGCGCCGAAGGCGGTTTCCAGGGTCAGCATCCGCGCGGTCTCCGGGCTCAGTCCCAATTCCACCCCAGCGGCTTCCATCGCCTCCATCACCATAAAGAAGTAGGCGGGTCCGCTCCCCGAAAGGGCGGTCACCGCGTCCATCAGCGACTCGTCGTCCACCCACAGGGTGATCCCGACGGCGCGCAGAATCGACTCGGCAAGGTCCCGCCGCGGCGCAGAGACCGCGGCGTTGGCGTACAGGACGGTGGCACCACTCTGGACCAGGGCGGGGGTGTTGGGCATGGCGCGTACCACGGCGGTGCCACCGCCCAGCCAGCGATCCAGGTCCGCGCTGCGGATTCCGGCGGCGATGGAGAGCGCCAGGGGTTGGTGCTTCTGCATCAGGCCCGCCAAGTCGGCGGCAGCCGTTCGCAGCGCCTGGGGCTTGACCGCGAACACCAGCACGTCGGTGCCCTCCGCGGCCTCGGCGTTGTCCTCATAGGCGCGCACCCCGTAGCGCGCGGACAGTCGTTCCCGCTGCGCGGGGTCGGGATCCGCCACCCGGATCCGGCCCGAGTCCAGGCTGTCGCCGATCAGGCCGCCGATCAAGCTGGCGGCCATGTTGCCGCCGCCAATGAAGGTGATGTGAGGGTTTTGCATGGTCCGTGGGTCTTCCTGGCGCTGGGCAAGTCTAGCGCAAACCGCCAACCCAACCCAATTAATAGACACGCTGGTGAGCCCGCCACCCCCCGGGCCGGTCAGCGCCGCGGGCCGAACAGCCCGGTGCCGACCCGCACCACGGTGGCGCCTTCCGCCACGGCCGCCTCCAGGTCATCGGTCATCCCCATGGACAGGGTATCCAGTCCCATGCCGGCCCGGTTGAGGGACTCGAACGCGCGGCGTAACGCGCGGAATGCCCGGCGCTGCTGCGCGGGGTCGGGATCCGGAGCGGGGATAGCCATCAGGCCGCGCAGCCGCAGTCGCGGCAGCCCGTAGACCTCGGCGGCCACCGCCTCCAGCGCGTCCAGGTCCAGGCCGGATTTGGTGGGTTCGCGGCTCACGTTCACCTGGAGACAGATCGCCAGCGGCGGCCCTGCCGCGGGGCGCTGCTCGTTCAGGCGCCGGGCGATCTTGAGCCGGTCCACGCTATGCACCCATTGGAAGTGGGTGGCGATGTCGCGCGTCTTGTTGGACTGGATGGGACCGATGAATGCCCATTCCAGTGGGAGGTCGGTAAGCGCGGCGCATTTTCCCAGGGCCTCCTGGACGTAGCTCTCGCCGAAACGGGTCAGCCCCGCCGCAAAGGCCGCCCGGATCGCCTCCGGGCCATGCCCCTTGCTGACCGCCAGCAGGGCCACGGAGCCGGGCGGACGCCCGTAGCGTATCTCAGCGCGCCGGATGCGCGCTTGGACATTTCCTACACGGCTGCTTATGGTATCGGCGTCAGGGATGGCCACGGCGCCCTCCGCTGCGGCTCAAGGTGAGTGCCCGGGCGGACGATAACCCGGGCTGCAGACTAAGATCGTAGTGGCACCGCCGAGATGCCCGCCAGGGGAGACCCATGGATATCGCCGAACTACTTGCCTTTTCCGTCAAGAACAACGCCTCCGACCTGCATCTGTCCGCCGGGCTCCCGCCCATGATCCGCGTGGATGGGGACATCCGGCGGATCAATGTCCCGGCTGTGGACCACAAGACCGTCCACAGTTTGGTCTACGACATCATGAACGACAAGCAGCGCAAGGACTACGAGGAATTTCTAGAGACAGATTTCTCGTTTGAGCTTCCCGGCCTAGCCCGTTTCCGCGTGAACGCCTTCAATCACAACCGCGGGGCCGGTTCCGTATTTCGTACCATTCCGACGAAGATCCTGACCCTGGAGGACCTGGGTTGTCCGCCGGTGTTCAAGGAACTCACCGAACAGCCGCGTGGCTTGATCCTGGTCACCGGCCCCACCGGGTCCGGCAAGTCCACGACGCTGGCAGCGATGATCAACCATATCAACGACAATCACTTTGCCCATATCCTGACTATCGAGGATCCCATCGAGTTCGTGCATGAGAGCAAGAAGTGTCTGGTGAACCAACGTGAGGTGCACCGTGACACACTGGGCTTCAGTGAGGCGCTGCGTTCCGCCCTGCGCGAGGATCCTGACATCATCCTGGTGGGTGAGATGCGGGATTTGGAGACTATCCGGATGGCGCTCACCGCGGCGGAGACCGGGCACTTGGTGTTCGGCACCTTGCATACCAGTTCCGCCGCTAAGACCATCGACCGTATCATTGACGTGTTTCCGGCTGGCGAGAAGTCCATGGTGCGATCCATGCTCTCGGAGTCACTGCGCTCGGTGATTTCTCAAACCCTGCTCAAGAAGAACGGTGGGGGGCGCACCGCGGCCTGGGAGATCATGGTCGGCACGCCCGCGATACGCAACCTGATCCGCGAGGACAAGGTCGCGCAGATGTACTCGGCGATTCAGACCGGTCAGGCTCAGGGCATGCAGACCCTGGATCAGCATCTCCAGGATCTGGTCCGCCGGGGCATGATCAGCCGGCTGGACGCACGTACCCGCGCGGTGAACAAGGACTTCTTCCGCTGAGGGCGTTGCATGGCATGACGCGGGTCGATTCCACTGGCGCGGGCGATTGGCGATCCACGCTGCCGGTGGGCGAGGTCCGCCATCCGATCACGGGAGGCCGAACATGGATTTCACATCGCTGCTAAAAATGATGGTCCACAAAAAGGCGTCGGACCTGTTCATCACGGCCGGTATGCCGCCGAGCCTTAAGATAAACGGACGAATCGCCCCGGTGTCCCAGACCACGCTCACCGCCGATCAGGCGCTGGAGGTGGTGCTGAGCGTCATGAGCGCGCGCCAGCGCGAGGAGTTCGAGCAGAGTCGTGAGTGTAACTTCGCGATCAGTGCTTCAGGGGTGGGACGCTTCCGGGTGAGCGCGTTCCAGCAGCGCAATCACGCGGGCATGGTGTTGCGCCGGATCGAGACCCAGATCCCGACCTTGGAGCAGTTGAAGTTGCCGCCGATCATCAAGAACCTCGCGATGACCAAGCGCGGCCTGGTGATGTTCGTGGGCGCGACGGGCACTGGAAAATCCACGTCCCTGGCCTCCATGATCGGCTACCGGAACCAGAACAGCAGCGGACACATCATTACCATCGAAGACCCGATCGAGTTTGTCCACAGTCATTCCGGTTGCATCGTGACCCAGCGCGAGGTTGGGATCGACACGGAATCATTCGAGGTGGCGCTCAGGAATACCTTGCGTCAGGCGCCGGATGTGATCCTGATCGGAGAGGTCCGGACTCGGGATACCATGGACTATGCGATCGCATTCGCGGAAACCGGGCATCTGTGTCTCGCCACTTTGCATGCCAACAACGCGAACCAGGCACTGGATCGGATCATCAACTTCTTCCCCGAAGACCGGCGCAACCAGTTGCTGATGGATCTTTCGTTGAACCTGAAGTCGATCATCGCCCAGCAACTGATCCCGTCGCCGGATGGCAAGGGGCGTCGTGTGGCGGTGGAAATCCTGATCAACACGCCGCTCGCCGCGGATATGATCCGTAAGGGCGAGGTCCACAAACTCAAGGATCTGATGAAGAAGTCTAATCAACAGGGCATGAAGACCTTCGATCAGGCGCTGTTCGAACTGCATTCAGCCGGCGAGATCACCTACGAGGACGCGGTACAGCATGCGGATTCGGCCAACGAGGTGCGCCTGATGATCAAGCTCGGCAAGGTCAGCCCCGACAAATACGGGGCCGCCATGGATGGAATCTCACTGGTAGAGGACGAGTAAGGCGGGATTGCGCTGGGCCGCCGCGGGCTACTGAGGAAATACGGCGCGCGCGTCAAACACCGGGCCGTCCACACATACCCGCTTCATGGCGGGGCCCGTCTCGGTCTGTACGCGGACCACGCAGCCCGCGCAGCCGCCCACCGCGCACGCCATGTATTCCTCCAGCGAAACCTGACAGGGCACATCGAAGGCCGCGCCGAGCCGCGCCGCTTCTTCCAGCATCCCGTGGGGTCCACAGGCGAACAGTTCCACTTCGCGGAGTTCCGCGGGTGTCCGGTCCTGGAGCCAGACCCGGGCCAGCTCCGTGACGTACCCATCGAAGCAACCGGGGTAGCCCTGGCGGCTGGCGAGTCGGCTGGGGACGCCCCAGTCCTCCAGCAGCGGTAGGGCGGCGATCACGCCGTCCGGTATGGAAGGTACCAGGATCCGTGACGGGCGCGTGGTGAACGGGAACGGGACCTCGGAGCCCATCAATACCAGGGGGTAATAGGGTTCGGGGTCGCGGTGCAGGCATTCGGCGAGAAACACCATGGGAGGGATCCCCACGCCGCCACCCAGCAGTAGGGCGCGGGGCCGATCGCGGTGCGCCTGGAAGCACTGGCCGATTGGCCCCAGCAGGCTGATACGTTCGCCGGGCCGGCGCTCGGCCAGCAGTCCCGTGCCGGTGCCCACTACCTTGTAGAGGAATTCGACCCAGCCGGCCTGCGGGTCCGCGCGCAGGAGCGACAGCGGGCGGCGCATGGGCAGGCGCGGATCGCAACGCAGGTGGGCGAAGCTGCCGGGGCCGGCGTGGGCTGCGCACTTGGGCGCTTTCAGACGCAGGATATATTGCTGTGCGGCGAACGCCTCGTGGGCAAGGACCTCCGCATCCTCCAGGAAGATCGTCGCGCGCCGGGTGCGCACGGAACCGGTCATGGACGCCGGGCCTCGGCCACCGCCTCGAGCTCCGCCTCGGCTTCGAACACCACACGTCCGGCTACCAGTGTGTGCGTGACTTGTCCTGTAAATTCCCAGCCCAGGAACGGCGTATTGAGGCCGTGGCTCGCCATGGCGCGCGGACCCAGCCGCCATGGCCGCTCCGGATCCAGGATGCACAGGTCGGCGGCGCGCCCGGTGCCCAGCGTGCCGTAGGGCAGGCCGAGGATCTGCGCGGGGCCCACCGTGACCCGCGCGATAGCGGTCGGGAGATCGAGCCCCCCTTCGTGTACCTGCCGCAGGGTAAGGGGCAGGAGGGTCTCCAGCGCGGAGATGCCCGGCGCGGTGGCGGGAAACGGGGCGAGCTTGGCATCCGGTTCGTGGGGCTGGTGATCGGAACAGATCGCGGCGATGGTCCCGCGTGCCACACCTGCCCGCAGGCCGTCGCGATCGCGCACCGTGCGCAACGGGGGGCGCACGTGGTACTGGCTGTTGAATTCCGCCAGATCAGTCTCGGTCAGAAACAACTGGTGGGCGCAGACGTCGGCGCTGATCGGCAGGCCGTCGTGGCGGGCACGGGCGACCATCTGCACGGCCCGAGCGGTGGAGAGCCGGCAGAAGTGGGCCCGTACCCCGGTTTGTTCGATCAACGCGAGTGCGGAGGCTACAGCGGCGGTTTCCGCCGCCTCCGGGATTCCGGGTAGGCCGAGCCGCGTGGCCACCGCCCCCTCGTGCGCGCAACCCCCATCGTGCAGATATGGGTCCTCCGGGTGCAGGAAGACGGTGAGGTCGAAGGTCGCGGCATATTCAAGGGCGCGGCGCAGGACCAGGGTGGAGGCCAGCGGTTGCCAGCCATTGCTGACCCCGACGCAGCCCGCCGCCTTCAGGGCCGCCATCTCGCTGAGCTGATTCCCCTCCAGACCGCGGGTCAAGGCCCCCAGGGTGAAGACCCGGGCGCGACCGGGCAGCTCCGCGCGCTGGCGGATCAGCTCCACCACGGCGGGGGTATCGATGACCGGTTGGGTATCCGGCGGGCAGCACAGGGTGGTGATCCCAGCGCGTACCGCGGCGGCGGTCTCACTGGCGATGGTGGCCTTGTGTTCCTGCCCCGGCTCCCGGAGCCGGGCGCACAAATCCACCAATCCAGGGAAGACCCAGCTGCCATTGGCGTCGATCTCCCGGTCGGCGTGGAAACCGGCGGGTGGATGATCGAGCGCCGCAATGCGCCCGTCCCGCAGGTAGAGGTCATGTACGCCATCGACGCCGCTGGCGGGATCGATGACTCGCCCGCCACGCACCACGATCGCGGGCACGACCCGTCCCGTGTTGCTCATCGCTGCCCCCCAGCATCGCGTCGGCGGATCACGGGGTGCCGGCGGGATTCGCGCGTTCCCATCGTCGTTGCCTCGTCCTGTCACTCGACCTCGGATTCCCGGACCTCGGCGGGCGGGACCTTCTGGCTCATGGTGAGCGACATCACCGCCATGCGCACCGCGATGCCGTAGTGGACCTGCTCGAGGATGACCGACTGGGCCCCGTCGGCGACCTTGGAATCCATCTCCACGCCGCGGTTGATCGGTCCCGGGTGCATCACGATGGCGTCCGGGGCGGCCAGTTCCAACCTCTCCTCGGTCAGGCCGTAGAGCCTGAAGTACTCGTGTTCGCTGGGCAGTAGCGCGCCGCGCATGCGTTCGCGTTGCAGCCGCAGCATGATGATGACGTCCACGTCACGGATGGCGGCGGCCATGTCGTGAAACACATGTACGCCCAGGGTCTCGGCCCGCGCCGGCAACAGGGTGCGCGGCGCCACCACCCGTACCTCGCCGACACCCAGCAGGTTCAGGGCGCGGATCTGGGAACGCGCCACCCGGGAGTGCAGGATATCGCCCACGATGGCGACCCGCAGTCTCCCGAACTCGCCTTTGTGCCGGCGGATGGTGAGCATGTCGAGCAGCGCCTGGGTCGGGTGTGCATGCCATCCGTCGCCGGCGTTGATCACGCTCACATGGGGCGCAGCGTGGCGTGCGAAGAAATGCGCGGTGCCACTGTCGGTGTGACGCACCACGAACATGTCGCAGTTCATCGCCTCCAGGTTGCGCAGGGTGTCCAGCAGGGTCTCGCCCTTTACCGTGGAGGAGGCGTTCACGTTGATATTGAGCACGTCCGCGGACAGGCGCTTGGCGGCCAGTTCGAACGTGGTCCGGGTCCGGGTGCTGGCTTCGAAGAACAGGTTGACGATGGTCTTGCCGCGCAGTAGGGGAACCTTCTTTACGCTCTGTTCCACAACCCCTAGGAAGGACTCCGCAGTATCCAGAATCTCTACCAGTAGGCCGCGGTGCAAGCCGTCCACGGTGAGAAAATGGCGCAGCCGTCCGTGTTCGTCCACCTGCAGATCGACGTGGTTCATGGGGCCTTGCTGACCACGCTGAGGGTAAGGGGTACAGGGCCGTTCAGCTTGACGTGTTCGCGCCGTTGCAGGTCCAGGTGACGCCCGACCACCTGGGCCTCGATGGGTAGCTCGCGGCCGCTGCGCTCCACCAGCGCCGTCAGCAGGATCGACGCGGGCCGCCCGTAGTCGAAGATCTCGTTCAGCGCGGCGCGTATCGTGCGCCCCGTGTGCAATACATCGTCCACCAGGATGATATGGCGGTCGTCCACGTTGAAAGGTAGCTCCGATGGGCGTACCTGCGGATTCATCCCGATACGGGTGAAATCGTCCCGATAGAAGGAGATGTCCAGGACCCCGAGCGGCTCCTGCAGCGCCAGCAGCCGGTGCAGCCGTTGCGCCACCCATACCCCGCCGGTGTGGATGCCGATCATGGCGGGGTCCGTGATGTGCCGTTTTTCAAGCCGGGCACCGAGTTCATCGGCCATGGTCTGGACTACGAATTCCAGCTGCTCAGCTGTTGGGAGCTCGGTCATCGGATAGGCCCCGTTGGTTGAACCAGGTCTCGAGAATCAGACACGCCGCTACCGGGTCGATGTATTCCTTGACGCCGCGCCCGCGTATCCCGCGGGCCGCGAGCCGCCGCTGCGCCTCGTCGCTGCTCAGGCGCTCGTCCACTTGGTGCACCGCAAGCCGGTAGCGTCCCTCCAGGCGCCGGGCGAACCGGCGCGCGCCGGCGGTGATCGGCTGTTCGGCGCCGTCCATGTGCAGGGGGACGCCCACCACCAGGGCGTCTGGCTCCCATGTGTGGATCAGTTGTGTGATGATCGCCCAGTCCGGCTCCCCGTCCCGCGCGGTGACGTTGCGCAGGGGCTGAGTGCCGGCGGTGATCTCCTGTCCCACCGCTACCCCGATCCGGGTGAGGCCGTAATCGAAACCGAGGAGGGTGCGCTGGGTCGTCGCGGGGCGTTGGGTCCGCTGCCGCGGTGGACCGGAGTTCATCCGTGCCCCGCCTGGCCGGAGATCAGGGTGAGGTCTACCCCGAGACGGGCGGCGGCGGCCGACCAGCGCGCGCCGTGGGGCAGTTCGAACAGAATTTCCGGATCGGCCGGGCCGCTGAGCCATGCGTTCTCCGCGATTTCACGCTCGAGCTGTCCGGATGCCCAGCCTGCGTAGCCGAGGGCTACCAACATCCGTTGCGGGCCCCTCCCGCGGGCAATGGCCCCCAGAATGTCCCGCGACGAGGTCACCGAGATTCCGTCGGTGACCTCCATGGTGGACTCCCAGCGTTCGGTGCCGGGATGCACGATAAATCCGCGATCGGTCTGGACCGGACCTCCCAGGTACACCGGCAGTTCCGCCACCGCCGCGTCGTCGGCCTCCAGATCCATATGGGCAAGGATCTCCCGCAGCCGCAAGTCCAGCGGTCGGTTGATCACGATACCTAGCGCGCCTTCCCGGCTGTGCTCGCAGATATAGGTGACGGTCTGCGAGAAGTTCGGGTCCGTGAGCTGCGGCATGGCGATCAAGAAGTGGTTTGTGAGATCCGCAGTCTCGACCATGGGCATAGTATCCGGCAGCCGCCCTACCCCCGCAAGGCCCCGATGGCTGGTGACCTCAACGGGTGGAGAACTGATTCCCGGCCCGGAATTCCCAGGTGCGGGTGATGTGCAGGATGTCAGTATCCTTGCGGATATCGGGGGGGAACGGGGCGAAGGGCGCGCACAGCTTTACGATGCGGATGGCCGCTTGGTCCAGGATCGGGTGTCCGGAGGAGCGCAGCAGCGTGATCTTCTCGACACTGCCGTCGGGGCGCAGGGCCACGTCCAGCAAGAGGTTGCCGGTCAGCGCTTGGCGTGCCGCCTGGTCCGGGAAGTTCAGGTTACCCATGCGCTCGACCTTGGCAACCCAACCCTCCATGTAGCTGGCATACTTGTATTCCTGGGTGCGGGCGGAAATGAATTTCTGGCGCGGGCGCCGCGCATAGGCCTCCAGCGACTGGTCGACCTGTGCCGTCAGGCTGGCGATCTGGAGGCTGCGGCTGACCAATTCGTGTGCGTCCACCGCTTCCGCAGTAGGCTGTGGGCGCCGGCGTGGCGCGCTATCGACCTGGCGTTCGGATTCGGGGGCGGTCAGGACCTGCCGTTGGCGGGGTGCCGGGGGTGCGCCGGGTGATGGCGCAGCATTTGCCGGTGCCAGCCCCGGCAGGGGAACGGGCGAGGTGCCTGCCAGGGGGTTTTGCGGGCGCACGCGGGCGGTCACATTACCGCCGCCGTCCTGGTTCGCCTGGGCGAGGTAGTCCGGGTGGTCCGGTGCCTTGGGCGAGCGGCTCTGGACCAGGGTGATGTCCAACCGTGGGAGCGGTTCATGCGCCTGGGACAGGATCCCATGGAAGCCGATTCCGAGGATCACCAGGGCGTGCACGGTAACCGACACGAACAGGGTAAGGCCCAGGCGGTCGCCTGAGGTAACCTGGGGCGGCAGGGTCATATTCTGCATACACGTGTCCGTGTCGATGCCTCAGCGCCCGCAGTATAACCGTCGGGCGGGTGCCGGTCCGTGTGCGGCGTCGGGTTTTCCATCGCTACACTGGCCTCCGGAGCTAGCGGCGGTCTGCCGGCGCGCTGCAGCCGTCCCGGTGGGTTTCGCGCGGTGGTCCACGGCATGCGTCGGGTGGACCCAGCCTGGGTGGGAATCACCACGGTGCGCTCAGCATCACCTTCCCGGGTGGGAGGGTGAAATGTACCTTATGGGCCATCGCAGGGGTCATATGTACGGTTCCGTCCGCCGCTACCAGCAGCACGTCACGGATGCCCAGTCGTTTCAGGTGCTGCATCGCCTGTTCGAGGCCGTGCCCCTTGGCAATTGCGCCGAAGTCCAACGCGACCGCTGGGTTGCGGCTTCGTACCCGGTTGCCGGGTACTTCGATGTCATCCATCCCGGGATGTTCCGCCACCAGGGCGTGGATCGCCTGGGGCCGGGGGCGGTTGGCCATGGGCCCACTGGTCGCTGTGGAAGCCCCAGAGCGCGATCAGGTGCCCAATGGCCGGGTTGAACCGGCCGTCGCTCTCCCGATAGATCTGCTGCAAGCGGGTGATCAGCGCGAGGATGCCGGGTGGCGGGGTGGCCCACCGGCCCGCGGTCAGAGCCTGGTTGATTTGTACCAGTGGCCCCGGGTTCCATGCGTGCCAAGCCCGGTACATGGCCTGGAACTGGGCGCGGAGCGCCGCCAGTGCCGGTTGTCCCCGCGCCTGCGAGACCCCGTCCAGGGTGACGTCGACCCGAGTGCTGAACACCAGGATGGTGTCCCGGATGGGCGCTGGCGGGCCCGCGGCGGAGGTGGGCAGGCCCAAGTCCAAGCCCAAACCCACGCCTAGGCTTGCTCCCCAGGGGATGGATGGAAACCAGCGTTTGCGCCGTGGGGTGATACCGCGGTCGCCCGGATCCTGCTGGCGGGGGATGGGGGTCCGCGCGGCGTTCAGCGGTTCAACTTCCCGCGGATCCGGCCCGCCGGTGGTCCGTAGGCCAGGACGGATGCCACGAACCCGGCCGGGTCATGGGAGCCGTTCCTGGATCCGGTCCAGCAGCTGGCCGGCGATGTCCAGCCCATAGAGCGCATCCAATTCCCGAATGCAGGTGGGACTGGTGACGTTGATCTCGGTGAGGTAATCCCCAATCACGTCCAGGCCGACGAACATCAGCCCTTTCTCCCGCAGGGCCGGACCGACTTCCGCGCAGATCCAACGGTCGCGCTGGGTCAGCGCGACCCCTTCCCCGTGTCCACCGGCGGCCAGATTCCCGCGGAATTCGCCGGGTGCCGGGATCCGGGCCAGGGCGTAGGGTACCGGTTCGCCATCTACCAGGAGGATGCGTTTGTCGCCCTGCTTGATCTCCGGGACGTAGCGTTGCGCCACCACGGAGCGCCGGCCCGAGTCCACCATGGTTTCCAGAATCACCCCGGTATTGGGGTCTCCGCGTTGTACCCGGAACACGGATGTGCCCCCCATGGCGTTCAACGGCTTGAGGACGATCTCCCCCATCTGTTCCAGGAATTCCCGCACCCGCCCTGGATCGCGGGTCACCAGCGTGGGGGGGCAGCACTGGGGAAACCACGCAGTGTAGAGTTTTTCATTGACGTCGCGCAGGCCTTGGGGGCGGTTGACCACCAGACACCCTTCGCTTTGGGCCCGCTCCAAAACGTAGGTGGTATAGAGGTATTCCATGTCCAGAGGGGGATCCTTGCGCATCAGGATCACCTGCAATTCCCCCAGCGGCACCGTGCGTTCCGCACCCAGCGCGTGCCAGTGACGGGGGTCATCGAACACCTGGAGCGCGCGGGTCCGACCGTAACTGCGTCCGTCACGCACGAAGAGATCGGGCGGTTCCAGGTAATGAAGCGCCCAGCCGCGGGCCTGGGCGGCGAGCAGCATGGCGAAGGTACTGTCCTTGTGGACCTTGATGGACCCGATGGGGTCCATCACTACCCCCAACTGGATACTCATGGGCCGCACGGACCCCTGGGGATGGGGTCGTGCCGGTCTTCTGACGCTAGATCGTGGTGTGGGTGTCCCGGAGTTTTAATGGAAGACCGCGAGCCGCGGCCGCAGGCCGGTTCAAGGCCCCCCCGGTTGGCGCCGATACGCAACAGGTACGGCCCGCCGTCCGTGGGTCGGGCGCGGGGATGGGGAGTTGCGCGGGGCCGGATGAGGGCGGTGGTGCCCCGGGCGGCGGCGATCAAGTTTCGTGATTCCATGCCGATAGGGACGGGTGGCTGCACAGGTTTATGGTACCGCACTTCTGAGGGCGAGGCGACTGGCGCCGGGAGCGCACGGGTAGGCCGGGGTGGAGTTCGGTCGTAACCGTACGAGTGTTCCCGACCACCGGCCCGCGGCGGATGCCACCAACGGTGCCGTTCCGACTTACGGGACGGAGATGCCGACGGACACGTCAACCGGAACTGGAGATAGATCGGAAGCATGGGCACGCTCACACAGGAGAACGGTGTGGTGGAAGGCGAATTGACGTCCGACGCTCTGGCAGGATTTAAGGTCATGGTGATTGACGACAGTAAGACAATCCGCCGGACCGCGGAGACCCTGCTCAAGAAGGAAGGATGCGACGTGGTGACGGCCACCGACGGTTTCGAGGCGCTTGCCAAGATTGCCGATCAGCGGCCGGACATCATTTTCGTGGATATCATGATGCCCAGGCTGGACGGCTACCAGACTTGCGCACTGATCAAGCACAACCAGATCTTCAGGAAAACGCCGGTCATCATGCTGTCGAGCAAGGACGGACTGTTCGATCGCGCCCGGGGCCGTATTGTCGGTTCTGAGCAATATCTGACCAAGCCGTTTACCAGGGACGAACTGTTGCAGGCGATCCGCAACTACGTAACTCGGGAATTGGTATGACGGATTGCAGCGGACACAACAACAGGGCGTTCCGGCGGTGACAGTGATCGCTACCAGGAATCGCATGTCGGATGGAGGCGGGTTCGGTATTCGGACGACGGTTCGTTAGGACTTCAACAGGAGATTCTTCGATGGCACACGTTCTGATTGTGGATGACTCGCCGACCGAGGTGCATGTACTCAAGACCATGCTCGAGAAGAACGGCTTTCAGGCCTCCTTCGCGACCGACGGCGAGGACGGGGTTGCGAAGGCGCAGGCTGAGAAGCCGGACGTCATTCTGATGGATATCGTCATGCCGGGCTTAAACGGTTTTCAGGCCACCCGGCAGCTCAGCAAGGACCCCGGCACTGCCGCGATCCCGGTGATCATCGTGAGCACCAAGGATCAGGAGACTGACAAGATGTGGGGTCTGCGCCAGGGCGCCAAGGAATACATCACCAAACCGGTAACCGAGCAGGAACTGTTGAGCAAGATCAAGACCGTATTGGGTGCCTAGATAAATGCAGCAGGGAACGCTCATGCAAGACCAGTGCAAAGGGGATCCGTTCGCCCTGCTGGTGGATATTGAACGGCGCAGCCGCGCCAACGCCGCAGGGCTTCCGCGTCAGACCGAAGTCAAGGGCGTTTGGGTGGGGATCGGTTTCCGGCTGGGTGCCATCCATCTGTTGGCGCCCCTGGGCGAGGTCTCGGAGATCCTGACCTATCCGGATCTCGCGCGCGTGCCTATGGCCAAGCCATGGGTTCGGGGAATTGCCAACGTACGCGGCAACCTTCTGCCGATCATGGATCTGCAGGGTTACCTGGGTGGCCCACTCATGCCTTTGGGGCGCAGCAGCCGGGTGCTGGTGGTGCAGTACCAGGGGGTATTCGCGGGCCTCCTGGTGGATGAGGTGTTAGGGCTCAAACATTTTCTGAAGGAAGAGCAGAGTAGCGCGCTTCCCGAGGTGGAGGCCGCGTTGCGGCCGTATCTGAGTTACGCGTTCCGCAAAGAAGAAGAGCATTGGGTGGTGTTCAGTATGTACAGCCTGGCCGAGACGCCCCAGTTCCTGCAGGTGGCGGTCTGAGTCCGCCCGCGATCGGGGCTGGACCGGCGGTACGGCTTTGGATCTGCTACGGGAATTGCATTTCGTGGAGCCCGGCCGTCGGTACCGGGGGAGCGGGAGCTAAAGGAGAGCGATGATGAAGGCACGAAACAGCGACTATCTCGCGCGACTGGGCGGGAACAGGTCCCTGGTATATCTGATCGCCATGGTGGTCATTCTGTTCGTCGCCATGGTGGCGTCTATCTTGTATACGAGCCGCGAAGGCACCTTCGACAAGATGGCGACGGATCTGATCGACCAGCAGCGGATGTTGGCCCAGAGCGTCGCGGTCGACTCCTTGGAAGCGGCCAGCGGCAAGGCCACTGCCATGCAGCAGCTGGAGACCGACCGGGCTCGGTTCGAGCGCAACCTCCGTCATCTACAGAATGGGGACCCGGCCACTGGCATGCCAAGTGCGCCCGCCAGCGTGTCTGCGGCCCTGAGCGGTATGGATACCAACTGGACAGTGATCCGCGGTCGTGTGAGCGAGATCCTGAAAGGTGGACCCACGGTAACCTCTGTCAATCGGTCTCTGGGGGACGTGAACACGGTCATCCCCAAGATCTACGCCGTTTATCAGCAGGTGCTCGACCGGCTGATGCAGCACGCATCGGCCTCCGATCTGCTGGTGACCGTCACGCGCCAGGGCACTCTGCTTGAGCGCATCCAGAACAATCTCGGCAAGATGTTTCAGGGTGGCGAGCTGGCGGCGCTGTCGGCGGACCAGTTCGGACGTGATATCACCCGGTTCGCCCGTGTGCAGCAGGCGCTGATTCACGGTGACCGCACCCTCAATATCCGCGCGGTCAGCGATCCGGTCGTACAGGGCGAACTGGCCGAGGCCAGCAAGCTCTTCGGCGCTCTCAGCGACAGCCTGAACGGTGTGCTGGCGCGGACCTCCGAGCTGTTCCGGATCCGGGAAGCTGCGTCCGATGTCGCACACCAGTCCACACGTCTGGCCGACGCTAGTGACAAGCTCGCCGCTGCCTACGCGGAGGCGCCGAAGAAGCGACTGATCTCCAGCGAGCTCCCGTTTACCCTCGGCGGCGTCGCCCTGATCATGTTGGGTATTCTCGGTTGGGAACTGAAGAAGGCCGCAACCCGTCAGTACGAAGCGGCAGCGGACCAGAACGAGCGCAACCAGCAGGCGATCCTGCGGCTCCTGGACGAGCTCAGTACCCTTGCTGATGGTGATCTCACGGTCCATGCGACGGTCACCGAGGATATGACGGGCGCGATCGCGGATTCGATCAACTACGCTGTAGACGCGATGCGCACCCTGGTCAGCACCATCAACGAGACTACTGTGCAGGTTTCCTCCGCAGCCCAGGAGACCCAGGCCACCGCCATGCATCTGGCCGAGGCCAGCGACCGGCAGGCCCAGCAGATCACTGCGGCAAGCTCGGCGGTCAACGAGATGACTGCGTCCATTGAGCATGTATCGCGTAACGCGACCGAGTCAGCGGAGGTTGCAAAGCAGTCCGTGCGCATTGCTCACAACGGCGCGGACGCCGTACGACGCACCATTCAGGGTATGGATACCATCCGTGAGCAGATCCAGGAGACCTCCAAGCGTATCAAGCGTCTGGGTGAGAGCTCCCAGGAGATTGGCGACATCGTCGAGCTGATCAACGACATCGCCGATCAGACTAACATCCTTGCGTTGAACGCCGCGATCCAGGCGGCCATGGCTGGAGAAGCGGGCCGAGGTTTCGCGGTGGTGGCTGACGAAGTCCAGCGGCTCGCGGAACGCTCGAGCAACGCGACGAAACAGATCGAGGCACTCGTAAAGACGATTCAGACCGATACCAACGAGGCGGTGATCTCCATGGAGGAAAGTACCGCGGGGGTGGTTGGCGGTGCAAAACTCGCTGAGGAGGCAGGTGAGGCCTTGGCGGAGATCGAGAACGTGTCGGACCAGCTTGCGGATCTTATTCAGAATATCTCGGACGCGTCACGCCAGCAGGCTCAGGCGTCGGCCAATATCTCGGACACGATGAACTCGATTCTGGATATCACGACCCAGACTGCGACCGGGACGAACGAGACCGCAACGTCCATTGGCAACCTCGCAGATTTGGCCAACGAGCTGCGCAAGTCGGTTGCTGGATTCAATCTCCCGGATTGAACACAGGTGCCGGTCTGTGATAGCTGCGAGCGAAAACGTGCAGTATAACGGGAAGTCCTGGGGCAGCCTGCTGCCTCCGATGAGCGACCCGCAGTTCCAGCAGTGGGCCGGACTGCTGGAACAAAGGACCGGCATCGTCGTTCCGCGGGAGCGGAAATCGTTCCTGACGACCAGCATTGCATTGCGCATGCGGGAGGTCGGATACGCGGATTTCGAGGAATATTTCGCGTTTCTGCAGTCCGGCCAGCACGGTGCGGTCGAGTGGGCCGTGCTTCTGGATCGGCTGACGGTACACGAAACGCGATTTTTCCGGCATCCGCCGAGCTTCAACTTGATACGAACCGGCTTTTTGCCTCAGATGCCGCAAACTGGAACGCTACCACTTTCCTACAGTGCCTGGAGTATCGGATGCGCCACCGGTGAGGAGCCCTACAGCCTCGCGATGCTCATCGACGATCATCTCCAGTCGTTCGGGCGCGAATATTACTTTGGTGTGACAGCCACCGATATCAGCTACCCGGCACTCGCTGCCGGGCGGCATGGCGTTTATGGCCGCGCGCGGCTCAAGGACCTGCCGTCGACACTGCGCACACGCTATTTCATCCGGCTGGACGACGAGCTGTCCCAGGTTTGCGAGGCGTTGCGGCGCCGGGTCTGCTTCGCCCATATCAACGTTCTGGATGTCGGGCGGACACCCTTGCAGAAGATGGATCTGATCGTGTGCCAGAATGTGCTGATCTACCTGGAGCGGACGCGGCGGATGGAGCTCGTGGAAAGACTGGTCCATCAACTCCGACCCGGAGGTGGGCTGGTACTCGCACCCGGAGATCTGTTGGCGTGGCGCCACCCACTGATGGAACGAGTGAGCTACCCGGATACGCTGGCGTATCGCCGGCGCGCGGATATTGAATAAGGATGACGGGCATGATCCTGGGGAGTGAAGGAACCGACCACAGCGCCCTGAACTGGGTCAAGAAGGAACTCGACGAGACGCTCAAGCAGGCGCGCCTCGCGCTGGAAGCGTTCGTAGAAAATGCCAGCGACTCCTCGCAACTCCAGTTTTGTGCCACCTATCTCCACCAGGCGCGCGGAACCCTGCAGATGGTGGAACTCGACGGCGCGGCCTTGCTCGCCGAGGAACTGGAATATCTATCCCGCGCCCTTATTGACGGCGGTGTAGAACGCAAGCAGGATGCCTATGAGGTCCTGATGCGTGGCATTGTCCAGCTTCCGGATTACCTGGGCCATGTGCAGTCCGGGCATCGTGACATTCCAATCGTTCTCCTGCCGTTGCTCAATGATCTCCGCGCGCTGCGCGGTGAGCCGCTCCTATCGGAGAACGCGCTGTTCGCGCCCGACTTGTCGGTGCCCGTTCCCGCGGCGTTGGAACGGGAGAGCTTTGCCCGCGAGTCGGGAGAGCTGCGCGGATTGTTGCGCAAATTGCGTCACAACCTTCAGGTTGGGCTGTTGGGCTGGTATCGGGACCGCGATGTGACGGCGAGTCTCGACCAGATTGCCACAGTCATCGAGCGCCTGGATCAGCTTACGCAACTGGAACCGGTCAGGCGCCTGTGGTGGGTCGCCTCGGGCTTGGTGGAGGCGTTGCGGGCGCAGGCGGTCGAACCCAGTGTCTCCGTGAAGCTGCTGCTGGGTCAGATGGACCGGCAACTGAAGCGCTTGATCGATACGGGCGAAGCTGGGTTGGCGCAGGATCTTCCGCTGGATTTGTTGCAGAACCTGCTTTACTACGTGGGGCGGGCGGAAGGCGGCAGCGCGCGGGTTGACCAGTTGAAACAGGCGTTCCAGCTGGACAAGTTGTTGCCGCAGATGGTGGACGCCGGGGTTTCCGGGTTCATGGGCCCAGGGGTTGATTCTCTGCGCGCGGTGGCGGACGCGGTGCGAGAAGATCTCATCGCGGTGAAGGATATCCTGGACCTGTTCGTGCGCGGCGAACAACGCAATGTGGATGGGCTGGAACGTCTCCCCGAAATGCTGCGCCGTATCGCGGACACCTTCGGGATGCTGGGCATGGGCGAACCGCGCCACCTCGTTCAGCGGCAGGTGGAGAAGATCAAGGCGATTATGAATGGGGAGGTCGAACCCACCGACGAGACGCTTACCGATATTGCCGGCGGCATCCTCTCCGTGGAATCGATTCTCGATCAGGTGGCGGCGGGCGCCACCGGGACGGGAGCGGCGCTGGAGGACGAACCGACGGGGTCCGCCGAGCCCGACGGAGCGGACCACGGGCAGGCGGTGGTCAACGATGGGGAGTTCCATCTGCTGTTGCTGGCGTTGGCCCGGGAGGCCGCCGAGGATGTCGCCCAGATCAAGGAACGGGTGGTGGCGTACCTCCAGTCTCCCGACGATCAGCAGCGGCTCGCGGAGTTGCCACGGCTGCTGACGGAGCTCAAGGGCAGTTTCCAGATCCTCAATCTGGAGCGAGCCGCGTCGGTGGTGGAGGCATTCACCGTCTATGTCACCGGCAGCCTTGCGGGACGGACCACACCGCTGGAGGAGTCTCACCAGGATGCCCTGGCGGACGTCATCGCCAGCGTCGAGTACTACCTCGAGGCGGTGGTGGAGCGACGGGCGGATCGGGAAATGATCCTGGACCGGGCGGAACAGGCCCTGCGGGATCTGAGTACATCCGTCGATCCCACGCCGGGGAACGGCGGTGACCACCCGCCGCATCTGGCAGACGGTAGCACGCCGGATGCGGGTGATCGGGAGGCCGACAGGCAGGATGACGCTCCCGACGGGCCGGTGTCGCTGGCGCATTCCGAGATCACGCTGCAGATGGAGTCACCGGAGGTCTTAGACGCGCCAGCACCGGGGCGTGTTGCGGATGAGGGCGGTGCGGATACTCCGGAGGCCAGCTGGGGCTTCTCCGAGGGGGGGCACGACACTCCAGTGCTGGGCGCCGACGATGCGCAGGACGAGGCCCCGGTGCCCGTGCATGGCGTCGACTGGTCCGGGCCCGGGGCCGAGATCCCGGTGGAGGATCCTGCGGACGATGCTGAAGCGCTGCGGGCGGAGCTTGGGGAAGCAGCGCCCGAAGACGCGGAGGATGTCGGCGCGGGTTCGCAGGACGAGGTTGAAGGGTTATTGCCGCCGGTGTTGTCGGAGGAGGCAGATGAAGAGATTCTGGAGATTTTCCTAGAGGAGGCGGAGGAGGAGCTGGCGTCGTTGCGCGAGCATTTTCCGCGTTGGCGGGATGACCTGGAGGATCGGGATGCGCTGAACACGATGCGCCGTTCGTTTCACACGCTGAAGGGGAGTGGGCGGCTGAGTGGGGCGTTGCGGGTTGGGGAGTTGGCGTGGTCGCTGGAACAGCTGCTGAACCGGGTGTTGGAAGGCTCGGTGGCCAGGGGCGCCGCTCTGATGGCGGTGATCGGGGATGCGATCGAACTGTTGCCGGGGATGATCGGACAGCTGCGCGGGGCGTCCGGGCCGCAGGGCGAGGTGCTGGCGGTGATGGGGCGTGCCGAGGCCCTGATGCGCGGCGATGCGTCTGATGATGCACTGCCCACGGACCCTGACGGTGCTCCGGGGGGCACGGAGGACGATGACCAGTCCGTGTCCGACAGCGGTCCATGGAACCCGGTCAGCGAACCGCCACGGATCGCCGATCCGATTCTATACGACACCTTCTGTCAGGAGGCGAACGAGCATCTGATCGCGGTGGAGGCCTTCGGGGCGCGGTGCCGGGAGCAGGGGCCGGCGTGCCGGATATCGGAGGCCCTGGTGCGCGCATTCCACACCCTGCACGGCAGCGCCGACATGGCCGGGGTTCCAGAGATCGCCGCGGTGGCGGAGGCTCTGGAAAAGCTGGTGCAGCTACCCGCGGCGGACAAGTCCGCCCACGAGTTGGCGCTGGGAGACCTATTGGAGGAAAGCGTCGCGTTGATTCGCACTATGGTTCAGCTGCTGGTCCTGCCAGGCGCCCGCCTGCCGGATCATCACCCGTTGTTGGACCGAATCGCGCGTACCGCGGGGGAGCACTTGGCCCGTATTGGACCGCGACCGGGATCAGGTCCCGCAGCGGATCCCGATCCGATGCCGGAGGCGTATCCGGCCTCGCAGTCCGGCGACGACCATGTGGAACCGGTAGGCGTGACGGTGGTCCAGCTGGACCGAATTCCGCAGCATCCCGACCCGGTTCCCGAGTCCGCTGTCGACGAGTTGGCTAATGAGTTGGCGGAGATCTTTTTGGAGGAATCCGAGGAACTGCTGGAAGCGGCCGACGAGACCATTCAACGGTGGGAACAGCAACCCGAGGATGTGCGCCGGGTGACGGAGCTGCAGCGCCAGTTACATACGCTGAAGGGCGGCGCTCGGATGGCGGATATCGCCCCGGTGTCGGATCTCAGCCACGCCATGGAGTCGCTGTTGAGCACTGTGGTGGATGGACATGTGGAGGTCTCGCAGCCGTTGTTCCAGACCCTGCACCTCACCTTGGACCGGCTCCACGCCATGCAGGAACAGCTGCGCGCCGGCGGCGCACCGGCGCCGGCACCGGAACTGGTGGCGGAATTGGAGACCGCGCGCACCGGCAAGCCGACCGCCGCGCCGCAGGATCCGGATGTGTCCGAGGTGGCCACCACGACGCCACCGGGGCGTGCGGAGATTCCCGACCCTGAGCCGCTGGAGATCGACGACGAGGAACCGCCCGGCGGCAGCGTCGGGGTATCCACCGGGCCCTCCTTGCGCATGGAGCGCAGGGCCGGTCCGCGGGTCCAGTCAGAGAGCGTCCGGGTGCGGGCGGACCTGTTGGACAACCTGGTGAACTACGCCGGAGAGGTCAGCATCTATCGTTCGCGGATGGAACAGCAGACCGCCGCGATGCGTTTCAATCTGGTGGAATTCGCCCAGACCGTAGCGCGCCTGCGTGAACAGTTGCGGCGTATGGAAATCGAGACCGAGGCGCAGATCCTCTATCGCCACGAAGCGGAAGTCGAGGCGCGGCAGGACTTCGACCCCCTGGAGTTGGACCGCTATTCCCACGTACAGCAGCTCTCGCGCGGACTGGCCGAGAGCGTCAACGATTTGGTGAGCATTCAGGGCCTGTTGGATCATCTCGCGCGCGAATCCGAAACCCTTCTGCTGCAACAATCGCGGGTCAATACCGATCTGCAGGAAGGCCTCATGCGTACACGCATGGTGCCGTTTGCCGGATTGGTGCCGCGGCTGCGGCGTATCGTACGCCAGACCTGTACCACCTTGTCCAAGCGCGCTGATCTAAAGGTGCAGGGCGCCGAGGGTGAGATGGACCGTACCGTGTTGGATCGGTTGGTGGCGCCGCTGGAGCATATGCTGCGCAATGCCGTTTCCCATGGTATCGAACTCCCGGCCGAACGCCGCGCGGCCGGCAAGCATGAAACCGGCACGATCACGGTCAGCCTCGCCCGCGAGGGGTCGGAAGTGGTGATCCGGGTCTCCGATGACGGTGCCGGGATCGACCTGGGCGCGATCCGGAGCAAGGCGGTGGAGCGCGGCATGCTGACTGAAGACGCCGACGTCAGCGACCATGACGTCATGCAATTCATCCTCGAGTCCGGCTTCAGTACCGCGCGCAAACTGACCCAGATCTCGGGTCGCGGTGTCGGGATGGATGTGGTCAACAGTGAGATCAAGCAGCTCGGCGGCCAACTCGACATTAATTCCCGTGCCGGGGAGGGCATGGCCTTTACCGTGCGTCTGCCATTCACTCTCGCCGTATCCCAGGCGCTGCTGGTATATGTGGGCGACGAGATCTACGCGATCCCGCTGTCCAGCGTGGAAGGTATCGTGCGGATGAGCTACGAGGAAATCTCGGCGCGTTTGGGTGACGCCGAGCCGGAGCTGGAATACGCGGGACAGCGCTACGGCTTACTGCACATGGGCGCCTTGCTGGGTATTTCGGCGCCGCCTGCGCAGACCGACAAGAAGATACCGGTGCTGTTGATGCGCAGCGCGGAACATCAGACCGCGTTGCTGGTAGACGGCCTGATGGGAAACCGCGAGATCGTAGTGAAGTCCGTAGGGCCACAGATCAGCACCGTGCGTGGTATTTCCGGTGCGACCATCCTCGGCGACGGGCGTGTCGTGCTGATTATCGACGGAAACGCCCTGGTCCGGCTGAGCGCAGTACTGCAGAGCGTGCCGGCCCCCGAGCCGGAGCAGCGCCACCGGCGCGAACGGGCCATCGTCATGGTGGTGGACGATTCCATCACGGTGCGCAAGGTGACCACGCGCCTTCTGGAACGCAACGACATGGATGTGCTCACCGCGAAGGACGGCGTCGATGCGGTGGCATTATTGCAGGAACACATTCCCGATGTCATGCTGCTGGACATCGAGATGCCACGGATGGACGGGTTCGAGCTGGCGACGCATATGCGCAACGATGAGCGGCTCAAGGAAGTACCGATCATCATGATCACTTCGCGTACCGGGGAAAAACACCGCGACCACGCCATGAAGATCGGGGTCAATCGATATCTCGGCAAGCCCTTCCAGGAAACGGAGCTGCTGGAGAATATTCATGCCCTGCTGAGTGAGCGTGATGGGCATGATAGCCGGTGAGCGGGGCCCGCTGCGGGTCGCGGTGCTGGCCGATTCGAAATCGCGTCGCGCGGTTCTGGAGCGGCTGCTGGAACAGCAGGGATTCCGGATCGTGCTCATGGCCGGTTTGGGCGAATCGACGCTGGTGGCCGGGCTTGACCGCAACCAGGCGGACATGCTCCTGGTGGACCTGGATGAGCGCACGGTCCAGAAAGCGGATTTCCTGCTCGCGTTGATCGAGCAGAGTCCGCTGCCGGTGCTGTTCAACGACGGCAGCACGGCCGGTGGTCAGGCGGACCTGGGCCCGCGCCTGGCACGTAAATTCCGCGCGCTGGGATCGCGCCGCACGTTCGCTCCGGTGACCTCCGCGCCACCCATGTCCGCCTCGGCTGTGGATGTGGAGAGACCCGCCCCCGAAGGGGCGTCGGTGGAGGCAAATCGGCCGCTACCGGTGACGCCGCCCTCGGTTTTCACCAACGCCCCATCGGACCACGGGCCTGCCCCTGAGAGCAGTCTGCCGCCGCTGGCTGGCGCGGCGCCCGCCCAGCCGGGCGCCGCGGAGTTGAAGACCCCGGTTTCGGAAACTGCCGCGCCGGAATCCGCCACGTCGGCGGTCGGAGATACGGCCGAAGGCGCGCCGGCCGAGGGGCTCCACCAGACGCCAGAACTGGATCTGGAGCCAGAATCAGAACCAGAACCAGCAACGGAACCGGAACCGGAACTGGAACTGGAACTGGAACTGGAACCAGAACCAGAACCGGGGTCGGGACTGGCGTCGAAACCGCCACTGAGATCGGAACCGGAGCAAGCTGCGGAGGTGGTGCGGGCGCCGGTACCTGGGGAACGCCCGACGGACGCGGGCATCGATCTGCAGCCCGCGGATCCGGAGCGCGCGCGGCGGGTGTGGGTGCTCGGGGCATCCCTGGGCGGACCGCAGGCGGTGCGGCTGTTTCTCAGCGGCCTGGTGGGGGACCTGCCCATCGCATTTATTCTGGCGCAGCACATCGGTGAGGGATTCGACGCGCTGCTGGCCAGTCAACTGGATCGGGAGACGCGGTTCCGGGTCGGATGTGCCAATGCCGGGCATTGCCTGCGTCACGGGGACGTGCTGCTAGCGCCGTTGAACAGCGTCATGCGGATCAACCGCCAGGGGCTGGTAGAGCTACAACCGTTGGTGGAACGGGGTATCTACAGTCCGTCCATCGACGCGGTTATGAGCGAAGTGGCGCGGCGCTACGGTGCCAACAGCGGCGCGATCGTGTTCAGCGGAATGGGGGACGACGGGATCGAGGGGGCGCAGGCCATCGCCGAGCAGGGTGGCGTGGTATGGGCCCAGGACGCTGATAGCGCCGTGATCAGCAGTATGCCTGATCACGCACGGCGCAGCGGTGTGGTCAGTTTGAGTGGGCCGCCGGACAGTCTGGCGGGGCAATTGGTGAAATATCTCGCAACACCCAGTGCATCGGTGGCCCGATAGGGGGCCAGTACCGGGTCTTGCCTCGAGCGAAAGCAGGCCTATAAGGAGCGCAGCCATGACCTTGACCGCAACCGCCGCCGTGCGCGCCGTGCGCAGTCTACTGTTGCCGATCACGGATCATTTGTTGCTGTTGCCGAACGCAGCGGTGGCCGAGATCATTCCCTACGAGGAGCCCGACCCGGTGGCCAAGGCACCGGACTGGATGTTGGGCATGCTACTTTGGCGTGATCGCAAGATCCCGATGATCTCGTTCGAGGCGATATGCGGCGCGCCGCGCCCGGTCCCCGGTCCCCGGGCACGGCTCGCGGTCATTAACGTTCTGGAAGGATCGCAGGATCCGCCGTTCTACGCCCTGGCCATTCAGGACTTGCCGCACTTGGTGCAGGTGGAGCCGGACGGAGTGCGCGTGGTGGAAGTGCCGAAAACCACTCATCCGGCAGTTCGCCAGATGGTAGAGGTCTATGGAGAGTTCGCCCAGATCCCGTCTCTGGAAACGCTGGAAGCGATGGTACGCAACGTCTTTTTTTAGCTGAGTCCTCAGCAGGACTCCGGCGGCGGCGCGCTCGCGACGAACGCCGCTGAGGAATCCGGGCCAGGAACCCGCGGGACAATTCCCCCACGCAGCCGCTTATCCCGCATCGCCCCACAGGGTTTGAAGGGCGGCGAGGGCGGCGAGCGTCGCGGTCTCGGTGCGCAGGATCCGCGGGCCCATGCGGGTGCCCCGGAACCCGGCCTTACGTACGGTGTCTTTCTCGTCTGGGCTGAATCCGCCTTCGGGGCCGATGACCAGCACCACGCCGTCGACTGGACGCGGTAGCTGGGCGAAGCCCGCCGGGGCGTCTGGATCCAGATACCAGCGGTTTCCCGCTGGCACCTCTGGGATCCACTGGTCCAGCGGCATCGGATCCAGGAGTTGTGGAAGCCGCGTGCGTCCGCACTGTTCGCAGGCGCTCTCGACGATCCGTTGCCAATGGCTGCGCCGCTGCTCACGCCGCGCGCCCTCCAGCCGCACCACGGTGCGCTCGGTAATGAGGGGAACGATGCACGCCACCCCCAGTTCGACTGCCTTCTGAACGATGTAGTCCATGCGTTCGCCACGCGCAATGCCCTGCCCGAGGGTGATGGCGAGCGGGGACTCGTTGTGCCGTTCAACGGCGGCGATGATCCGTGCGCAGCCGCCGCGTTTGGGGTCGCCGGTCAATTCTGCGTGATATTCGCTGCCGTCTCCATTGAACAGGATCAGCTCTGCCCCCGGCCGCAGACGCAGCACCCGAGTGGTGTGACGCGCTGCACTGGGGTCCAGCTCGACACTCAGGCCCGGCGCCAGGGGCTGGGGTACGTACAGCCGGGGCACGCGCATGCTCGGATCGCTCTTGATGGGCGGCGTTCACAGGCCGCTGAAAAGGCCGTTCCCGGCGTTTCAGCGGAGCGCGGCGAGGGCCTTGTCATAGTCGGGCTCCTCGGCGATTTCCGGGACCATCTGGGTATAGACGACCTTGTCGTTCTTATCCAGCACCACTACCGCCCGGGCGGTGACGCCGGCGAGGGGGCCATCGGTGATTAGCACGCCGTAGTCCTTGGCAAAGGTCCGGCCGCGCATCAGCGACAAGGCCACCACGTTGCCCAGCTTCTCTGCGGTGCAGAAGCGCTTCTGGGCGAACGGCAGGTCGGCGGAGACGGTGAGCATCACCACGTCCTTCCGGTCCTTGGCGAATTCGTCGAATTTACGCGTGGAGATCGCGCATACCGGCGTGTCCAGGCTGGGGACGATGTTCAGCAATTTCTTTTTGCCCTTGAAGTCCGCGAGGCCGCGGTCGTTGAGCTCCGCGTCCGTGAGGCGAAAGTCCGGGGCCTGCTTCCCGACCTGCGGCAGGTCGCCGCTGGTGTGGATGGGGTTGCCCTTGAGTGTAATGGTCGCCATGATCATCCTCCTGATTCGACACGGTGGGCGGTCGCGATCCATGGGCAGGGGTGCCGCGGATCCGCGGTCGCGGTTTAGATCTTCGGCTGCACCGGGCAAGGGAGCACGGTGTGTTTGGACAGGATCCGGCCGAGGTGCCGGGCATAGGTATCCAGGTCCTCATCGGTACGTGCTTCGGTGGCGCACACCAGCAGCGCATTGCCCAACTCCGGGTAGTCTCCACCCAGGTCGTAGCCGCCCACCAGGTCTTGGGCGGCCAGGGCCCGCAGCACCTCGCCGGTGGGTGCGTCGAGGCGTAGCACCGACTCGTGGAAATAAGGGCCCGGGAACACGCGGCTCACACCGGGTATCGCGCACAGCCGCTCCACCAGTGCCTGAGTGTTGGCGTGGCAGGCGGCGGCGACGCGCTCCAGGCCTTCGGCGCCCAGCAATGCCATATGGATGGTGGCGGCGGTGACCGCCAGACCCTGGTTGGTGCAGATGTTCGAGGTCGCCTTGGAGCGGCGGATGTGCTGCTCGCGGGCCTGCAACGTCAGCGTGTAGCCGGTCCGGCCATCCAGGTCCACCGTGCGTCCCACCAGGCGCCCCGGCATCTGGCGCACGAAGTTCTGTTTGCAGCACAGGAAACCGAAATAGGGGCCGCCGGAGGACAGCGGAATGCCGAGCGGCTGGCCCTCACCGCAGACGATGTCCGCGCCGCTGCCACCCCATTCCCCCGGCGGTTTCAACATCGCCACCGCTACTGGGTTTACCACGCCGATCACCAGGATGCCCCGGGCGTGGGCCCAGTCGGTGAGGGTGTCGACCTCTTCCAGCATGCCGAAGAAATTGGGATAGGGAATGACCAGCGCCGCGTACGGCGCGCCATCGTGCTGGTCCAGGGCCTGCTGCGGGATCCGCCCCTGGTCCGGCGCGTAGGGCAGTTCCACCAGTTCGATCTGCTGATTGCGCACGATGGTATGCACCACCTTGCGGTACGCCGGGTGTACGGCGGACGGCATCAGGATACGCCGGGACGAATGGTTGCGGTTTCCACGCACCGCCATCAGCACCGCCTCGGCGAGGGCCGAGGCCCCGTCGTAGAGGGAGGCGTTAGAGACCTCCATCGCGGTGAGCTGGGCCATCATGGTCTGATACTCGTAGAGTACCTGTAGCGTGCCCTGGGACGCTTCCGCCTGGTAGGGGGTGTAGGCGCTGTAGAACTCGCCCCGGGTAGTGAGTTCCCATACCGCGGCGGGCACGTGGTGATCATAGGCGCCGGCGCCGGCGAAGCACAGCGGACAGCCGTCCTGGTTGGCGCGGTCACGCATGATGCGCGTGACCTGCGCCTCGTTCAGACCCTCCGGGATGCGGTCCAGCCGCCCGCTGCGCAACGCCGTGGGGATCTCGTCGAACAGGTCGTCGATGCGCTGTGCCCCGATGACTTGCAGCATTGCGCGGATATCGTCTTCGGTGTGGGGAATGAATGGCATACGGATGCAGGCTTCACAGGATCGGTTGTACGGGGGCGGATGGGTTCACAAGCCCGCGGGTAGCCAGCCTGCCGGCCGGCATCGCGGGGCGTCAGTGCTCTTCCGTGGCGAGGAAATCCCGGTAGCCGTCGACGTCCATCAGGTGTTTCAGTTCGGCGGGATCGCTGGGGCGGATGCGCAGCAGCCAGCCAGCCTCGTAGGGGGCTTGGTTCACCTGCTCCGGGTGATCGGAGAGGGCCGCGTTGGATTCCACGACCTCTCCGGAGACCGGCGCATACACGTCGGACGCGGATTTGACCGATTCCACCACCGCGCAGGCCTCGCCCGCCTGCACCGCGCGCCCGGTGTCCGGGACTTCTACATAAACCATGTCGCCCATCTGGTCCTGGGCATGGTCAGAGATTCCGACCGTCACGGTGCCATCGTCCTGGACCCGCACCCACTCGTGGGTCTTGGCGTATTTCAGATCGCTGGGAAGTTCGCTCATATTTAATCTCGTCATGCCCCGGGCGGCTATGGGCCCGGATGTCGGGGGTTATCCAAATTCCGTGGCCACGCACGGCTTGCCGTTGCGCACGAAGGGCGGCTTCACGATTCGCGCGGGCACCAGTTTGCCACGAATCTCCACCCTGCACGAGCCACCGGCGCCGGCTGGTACCCGGGCGTAGGCAATGGCCCTGGACAGGGTGGGCGAATAGCCGCCACTGGTCACCTCGCCCGCGCCGCCGCCTTCCACCAGGACCCTCTGGTGATTACGCAGCACGCCCTTGTCCTGTAGCACCAGTCCCACGAGTCGGGGGTGCGGCGCGCTCTGCTGGGCGGTCAGGGCCGCGCGCCCGATGAACGCCCGTTCCGGTGGATCCCAGGCCACCGTCCAGCCGAGGCCCGATTCCAGCGGCGTGGTGGCGGCGTCCATGTCCGCGCCGTAGAGATTCAGCCCCGCTTCCAGGCGCAGGGTGTCGCGGGCCCCCAGTCCGCACGGGGCCACCCCTGAGGAGCGTAGACGTCCCCAGAAGTCGCTCGCCTGTTCCGTGGGCAGGATGACCTCGAAGCCGTCTTCGCCCGTGTAGCCGGTGCGCGCTACGAACCAGCCGTCCGCCTCGACACCGTGAAAGGGCGCGAGCTCCCGGGCCGGGTCGGCCACGGCGGCGGGCAGCAGCGCGTGCGTCTTTGCGCGCGCGCCGGGCCCCTGGATGGCGATCATGGCCACGTCCCCGCGTTCTTGGATGCGGACGCCGAAGGCCTCGCCCTGGGCCTCGATCCATGCGCGGTCGGTGTCCCGGGTGGCGGCGTTGACCACGATGCGGAAGTGGTGCTCAGTCAGGAAATAAACGATCAGGTCGTCGATGACCCCGCCTTTCTCGTTGAGCATGCACGCGTAGAGCGCCTTGCCGGGTTGCTTGAGCCGGTTGACGTCGTTGGCCAGCAGATGGCGCAGGAACGGGCGGGTCTGCGCCCCCTCGAGATCCAGGACCGCCATGTGGGAGACGTCGAACATGCCGGCATCGCGCCGGACCTGGTGGTGTTCATCGATCTGAGAGCCGTAATGGAGCGGCATGTCCCAGCCGCCGAAGTCCACCATCCTGGCGCCAGCATCCAGGTGCTGGGGATAGAGTGCGGTGCGTCTGCCCATCGTCCTACCTGTGTTTGCGGCGCCGGGTCCTATCCTAGGACCCGATACCCGGTGAGAAAGCGGCAGAGTGTCCGTACCCGGCGTCATGTGCGCCCATATTTCCGGCCCGGTCCGCGCAATATACCGACCGCCGTGGGTCATGCCAAGGTAACGGGTCGGTTCGGGGGTCCAGGGTGGTCAGCGGGTGGCGCGACGGGCGAGCAGTTGCACCACTGCGGCGGGTCCGCGGTGGCCGGTGCCCTCCGCCAGTTCGCGGCGGGTCTCGATCAGGCGGAGGTCTCCGGCACGCGTGAAGTCCGCCGCGAGCAGTGCCTGGGTATACAGCAGTTCGGCCGCCGGCGGCCCGCCGGAAGACAGCTGGAGTTGCGCCGGGTGGAACGCCTCCAGGATCAGGAGTCCGCCGGGTTTCAGGGCGGCGAGCATGGCGTGGTGTACCCGTGCGCGCACCGCGGGCGGCAGATGCACGAATAACGCCGCCACCACGTCGAAGGCCGATTCGGGCCAGTTCCAGGAAGCCAGATCGGCGTGTTCGGTAGTGAGTCTGACGCCGCGGGCCGCGGCCAGCGCGCGGGTCTTGCGCAGGCCCTGAGCCGAATAGTCCACGGCGAGCACGTCCAGACCCTGCTGGGCGAGCCAGACACCATTGCGCCCCTCCCCGTCGCCCACTGCCAGCGCCCGCATACCGGTGCGCAACTGCCCGGCCTGGGCTACGAGGAAGTCGTTGGGCTCGGTCCCGTAGCAATAACCGGGGCCTTCGTAGCGTCCATCCCAGAACGTGGAATCCACTGCGGCCTCCCGCGGCCCGACACCGGCCCGACCGCGATTACTTAACAACGAACACCCCTCCAAAAGCAACGACAGGCCAGGGCGGCCTGCCGTCGGGTTGCGACCTGTCCCGGAGCGTCTCCTACCCCGGGGCGAGGGTGGGTTCAGGCGGCGTGGCTCTCCTTGGCGCGCCGCGCCGCGGCGGCCTCCGTCGGGCTGTACCCTTTGCCCTGCCACAGCAGGGTATAGGCGATCTCCTCGTTTCCGTTTTCACAGAGGTCCAGTACCTGCTGGAACAGGGGTTGGAACTCGGCACTGCGGTGGGACGCCTCGTGTTCCTGGAAGGAGCGCCAGAAGGTTACCACCAGGGCCTCACGGCCCTTCATGGGGTTCTCCACTGCCTGCCCGATGCTCGACCCCTCATTGGAGATCTGCCCGCTGTTCAGGGCCACGAATCCGCCGACGAAGCCGGTATCGGAGTGATAGGTCTTGACGTTCTCGCACAGCAGCGCCACCCGTTCCTGAAGGTCCTCTACCGTGTATTCGGGCTTCAGAATCACCCGGTTCACGGTCACGACGCCGTCATAGGGAAAGCTGGGAATCAGGCTGGACATGGTACACCTCCTAAAAATACTGGTGATCGGATAAGATTCACTTATGATTTAAGTATATCACCGTATTCTTATATATCAAGCCGGACCCAACGCCCCGTGCCACAGGGCGTCTCCGTTGGCCTGCTGCCCGGGTTTGTGCCTGGAGGGGGGCCGGGTACCGACCGGCGGACTGCGACCCCGTGCGTACCGTTATCCTATTGAATAAGCAGGAAAAGTGCCTCGTTTCCTCGTTGCAGATTGAACAGCAGGGCCCCGTGGCCCCGGCGCGCGGCATTTTTCAGTTCGCCGACCCCATGCAGGGGTTGGTGGTTCAGGGAGACCACCTGATCATTGCGGCGCAGCCCGGCCTGCCAGGCGGGGCTGCCGGGTTGTACCGAGACCAAGACGACCCGTGCCCCAGAGTCGTTCCCGGTCAGGTCCTGCTGGGTATCCCCGAATACCGCTCCGGCGAGGCGCGGATCCACCCGGCTGCCGTCCAGGGTCTCCAGTTTGGGAGCGGTGATGACGGCCTGCAGGGTCCGGGGCTGTCCGTTGCGCAGCACCTGCAGCGTTACGGTTTCGCCCACCTGAAGCAACCCGATGGCGTTGCGCAGTTCCGCGGAGCGGTTTACTGGGTGGCCGTTGACTGCAACCACCACGTCCCCGACCTGCAGGCCCCCGCGGGCCGCCGGGGAGTCCGGTGTCACGCGGGTGATTACCACGCCGCGCTGGCGTTGGACATTGAATGCCTGGGCCAGACGTGGGGTCAGGTCCTGGGCGCTGATCCCCAGTTGTCCGCGGCGCACCTGACCGTAGCGGATGAGCTGATCCATGACCTGGCGGGCCATGTTGATGGGAATGGCGAAGCCGATCCCGATGTTGCCTCCGGCAGGGCTGAGGATCGCGGTGTTGATCCCTACCAGCTGCCCGCGCAGGTTGACCAGCGCACCGCCGGAGTTGCCCGGGTTGATGGACGCGTCGGTCTGGATGAAGTCCTCGTAACCTTCGATCCCGAGTCCGCTGCGTCCCAAAGCGCTCACGATCCCGGAGGTCACGGTCTGGCCGAGGCCGAAGGGGTTGCCGATGGCCACTACGAAATCGCCCACCCGCAGGGCGTCGGAGTTCCCCAGGCGGATCGCCTTGAGTCCGGCCGCATGCACCTGGATCACCGCCACGTCGGATGCCGGATCGGTGCCGATCAGCTTGGCAGGCAAACGGCGCCCGTCGCGCAGGGTCACCATGATCTTGTCGGCGTTGGCGATCACGTGGTTATTGGTCAAGATGTAGCCGTGCTGGGCGTCGATGATTACCCCGGAACCGATATCCTGGCGCTGTTCCTCCTGAGGTGCGTTGGGGAGGTTGAAGAACCGGCGGAAGAAGGGATCCTGTAGCAACGGGTTCTGGACTTGGACATGGCCGAGCGCCGTGACGTTGACCACCGAGGGCGTGACCTGTTCCAGCATGGGGGCCAGTGAGGGCAGTGGCTTTCCGTCCACTATCGGCGGCATTGCGGCAGCGGCGGGCAGCGCCCAGACCACCAGGGCCAGGAGCAGCACAGCCATGGAACCCCGCGTGGCGGGATGCTTCGTTGAATTGGACATGACGGTCTTCCCTTGTTTTTGATGGGGCTGGCAGCGCCGGCCGCTAAGCGGACGCTACGCCGAAGGCCCCGGAAACGGGTCGCGTCCCCTTGTAGTGACCCGCGGGACCGGCATGGGTTCCCGGTGAATCCGTTGCGGGACGCGGTCACGCACCGGATGCCCACGCGGGTCGGGAGTCTGGCACGGCCCGCGCGCGGCGGCAGTGGCGGCCGGAACCCCGCATCGAAGGCGGGAATCCGGACGTCGTGGCCACTACATCTTGTGGCCCGACCGTTTTGTGCCCTTTCCCTGGGGGCCAATAAAAAATTCGAATGATTCCAACGGCGTATTTATAAATACGTTTAAAAACAGATAATTATACTTGTATCCTCAGGGTCCTCCGGGGCTTGACAGGCCGGGCGCACAAAGAATAACTTTCTGAAAGGCACAAGATCTAGTGTCGTTGGGCCAGGGGACCTTCCCGCCCCCCTGGTAACGCCGCAACCGGAGCCCGGCCCCGCCGGACGTGTTCCTCCGGTCGAGGGAAGCAGCAGCCGCGTCATCAAAACCAGAGGGGGATCCATCTAAGATGAAAACCGCACAGCTGAGTGTGGTGCCGAGCACCGTCGGCGAAATCCCGTACCAGGAGGCTTCCCGGGACATCTGGGACAAAAAATACCGTCTCAAGGCCAAGGATGGGACAGTGGTCGATGCGACCATGGATGACACCTACCAGCGGGTGGCGCGGGCTCTGGCGGAGGTGGAGGCTACCCCGGAGGGCGTCGAGTCCTGGTACGAGCATTTCCTGTGGGCCCTGCGCCGGGGCGCGATTCCCGCCGGGCGCATCACGTCCAATGCCGGTGCCCTGGCCTACAAACCCTCCACGTCCACCATCAACTGCACGGTGTCCGGCAACGTGCGCGACTCGATGGACGATATCCTGGGCAAGGTGCACGAGGCGGGGCTTACCCTGAAGGCGGGCTGTGGGATCGGCTATGAATTCTCCACGCTGCGCCCGCGCGGCGCCTACGTCTGCGGCGCCGGTGCCTATACCTCCGGGCCGCTGTCCTTCATGGACATCTACGACAAGATGTGTTTCACCGTCTCCTCCGCCGGAGGCCGGCGCGGCGCCCAGATGGCGACCTTCAGCGTCGGGCACCCGGACGTGGTGGAGTTCGTGCGCGCCAAGCGTGAGAACGGGCGCTTGCGCCAGTTCAACTGCTCGCTGCTGGTCACCGAGGAGTTCATGGAGGCGGTGAAGCAGGACGCCCCCTGGAAACTGGCGTTTCCGCTCTGCCGCCAGGAGGTGGAGACCGACGGCGTCGACCTGGACGACGCGGAGCATGTGATCTGGCGCGACTGGCCCATCAAGGAGGGCTACATCGCCAACGCCCGCGGCCAGGTCGCCTGCCGCGTATATCGTACGATCCGCGCGCGGCGCCTGTGGGACGTCATCATGTCGTCCACCTACGATTACGCCGAGCCCGGGTTCATCCTGATCGACAAGGTCAACGAGATGAACAACAATTGGTGGTGCGAGGACATCCGCGCAACCAACCCCTGCGGCGAACAGCCGCTGCCGCCTTACGGCTCCTGCCTGCTCGGCTCCGTGAACCTCACCAAGTTCGTACGCGAGCCCTTTACCGAGCGCGCGCGGTTCGACTGGGAGGAATACCGCCAAGTGGTGGCGATCTTCGCCCGCATGCTGGACAACGTGGTGGAGATCAACGGACTGCCCTTGGAGGCCCAGCGCGGCGAGATCTACCGCAAGCGGCGCCATGGGATGGGCTACCTGGGCCTCGGTTCCGCGCTGACCATGCTGCGTATGCGTTACGGCGCCCCCGAGTCCCTGCAGTTCACCGATCGCGTTACCCGCGAGATGGCGGTCACCGGTTGGGAAGCGGCCCTGGAGTTGGCCCGCGAGAAGGGTCCGGCCCCGATCATGGAGGAGATGTTCGCCGTGACCGAGGAGATGCTTGCCAAGCGGCCCGAGATGCGTGCCGACGGCTACCGGGTGGGGGACCAGGTGCCGGGCAAGGTGCTCCATGCCCGCTACAGCCGCTACATGCAGCGCATCGCCGAGGTGGCGCCGGAACTGGTGGAGGAGCTTGCCTCGGTCGGGGCGCGCTACACCCATCACACGTCCATCGCGCCCACCGGCACCATTTCGTTGTCGCTGGGCAACAACGCCAGCAACGGCATCGAGCCGAGCTTCGCCCACCACTATTTCCGCAACGTGATCCGTCAGGGGCGCAAGACCAAAGAGAAGGTCGACGTGTGCTCATTCGAGCTGCTGGCCTACCGGAGCCTGGTGAACCCCAAGGCCATGCCCACCGCGGAATCCGACGAAGAGCGGCTGCCGGATTATTTCGTCACCTCCGAGGACATTACGCCCACGCAGCACGTGGATATCCAGGCCGCCGCCCAGAAATGGATCGATTCGTCGATCTCCAAGACCGCCAACGTGCCGACGGACTATGCCTACGAGGACTTCAAGGACACCTATCTCTACGCCTACGAGCAGGGCCTCAAGGGCTGTACCACTTTTCGCTTCAATCCGCAGGCGTTCCAGGGGGTATTGGTCAAGGAGAAGGACCTGGCCGCCACTACCTATCGCTTTACGCTTGAAGACGGCTCGGTGGTAGAGGCGAAAGGGAACGAGGAGGTGGAGTATGACGGGGAGATGCACACGGCGGCGAATCTCTTCGACGCGCTGAAAGAAGGGTATTACGGGAAGTTCTAGCACGCATTTCGCGCCGGTGTCCGCCGCAAGGGCGCCGGCGCGACGGGATAGGAACTGGATTTGAAGGGCGTCCGCCGGGAGCGGGCGCCGCATCGGAGAGCAGGTCATGACGATCAAGATCGACACAAAGATTGCCAAGTACGAAGTGGTGACCGAGGAGCCGGAGACGGATTCCGGGGCGGCTGGGCCGGCTGACGATGTGTCCAACATCATCCACATGCACGAGAAGGTGGAGCGCCCCGAGGCCCTGATTGGATCCACCTACAAGGTGAAAACCCCGCTCTCCGAACATGCCTTGTATGTCACCATCAACGACATCACTCTGAACCCTGGCACCGAGCATGAACTGCGCCGCCCCTTCGAGATCTTCATCAACTCGAAGAACATGGACCACTTCCAGTGGATAGTGGCCCTCACCCGGATCATCTCGGCGGTGTTCCGCAAGGGCGGCGACGTCACCTTCCTGGTGGAGGAGATGCGCTCGGTGTTTGATCCCCGCGGCGGCTATTTCAAGAAGGGCGGGGGGTTCATGCCATCCCTGGTGGCGGAGATCGGCGACGTTATCGAGCGCCACCTGCGCATGATCGGGCTGCTCAAGGATGACGGGCTCGACGATCACCAGCGCCGTTTTGTGGAAGAGAAGCGCGCCGAATACGAGGCGTCCCGCAGCGCGGGCGGGGCGGTGGACGGCGAAGTGGGCGCTACCTTCCCCGACGGTGCGCAGCTCTGTGCCAAGTGCCAGACCAAGGCCGTAATCCTCATGGACGGCTGCCTGACCTGCTTGAGCTGTGGGGATTCCAAGTGTTCCTGACGGGTTGGTGTTCGTTACCTCATGAAATGTTGTGGGTGTGACCATAAGCTGCAAATCTGCGGGCATAAGCTGCAAATGGTGCGACCATAAGTTGCAAATTCGGGGGGCGTTGCTTAGACGCCCCCAATTTTGATCCTTGTGAGGAAGGTGTTAGAGCCAAGTCATTCTTGATGCATGACCCGGATACGGGCCGCGGTAGGGAACATAGGAATCAGCATTGCAGACCGGTATCCGGAAGCCCAACTGGACGGCGGGTAAAATTGGGAGGCGGGTAAAATTGGGACACCCACAATTTATCGCCCTCAAACTGACGCCCGACCCGAAACCAGAAGACGTATTCCGCTACACGGTCACGCGGGCCTCCCGAAACATCTGCG
>NCBI01000020.1 GCA_002255365.1 Chromatiales bacterium 21-64-14 | reverse complement strand
TTTGAATCATCGCCCGCTCTTCAATACTCAATTGCTCGTAGATTTTTCCCATGCAACATTATCCCCTAAAATTGTTGCACTTGGGATTTGAGCGCGCCCATGAATTTATTGCAATTAATCAATCAACGCGGGGTGGACCAGGACGCCCCTCTGGACGTTGACGCCGGCGCGCAGGACGGGGTCCGTTTCCCAGTCCTCGCGGGCGATGGCCCGCACATACGGGATCAGGGCTGCGGACAGGGCCTGGGAGGCACTGCGCGGCACGGCACCGGGCATATTGGTTACCGCGAAGTGCACAATTCCCTCCCACAGATAGGTGGGGTTCTCGTAATCCGTAGCGCGGGTGGTCTCAATGCACCCCCCCTGATCCACAGAGATATCCATCACTACGCTGCCGGAGGCCATGGCGCCCACCGTCGCCGCGTCCACTACGTGGGGTGCCCGCCGCCCGGTGACCAGGACGGCGCCGATCAGCAGGTCCGCGCCCGTCACCGCTTGGCGCACCGCCCCACCATAGGCATACAGTGCGTTCACATTAGCGCCCAGGGCGCGCATCCGCGCCAATTTATCGGGCACCCGATCAAACACGGTCACCTCCGCCCCCAGCGCCGCAGCGGCCGCCGCCGCGCTGCCCCCCGCCACCCCAGCACCGAGGATCACGACACGACCGCGCTCGACCCCGGGTAATCCCCCCAACAACACCCCCTTGCCTCCCTGCGGGTGGTGCAAAAGCTGGGTGCCGATCTGGACTGCGAGCCGCCCCGCGATCTCGCTCATGGGCGCCAGCAAGGGCAGCCCGCCATGGGCCTCCACGGTCTCGAAGGCCACGGCGGTGAGACCGATCCGGCACAGGCGTTCGGCGAGCTCGGCATTGGCGGCCAGATGGAGATAACAGAACAATCGGTGTTCGGGGCGCAGCAGGGAAAGGTCCGGTTCGGTGGGCTCCTTGACCTTCACGATCAGCTCGGCGCTGCGATACAGCACCGAAGCGTCGGCGGCGATCTGCGCTCCCACGTCCCGATAGGCGGCGTCGTCGAATCCGCTGAGTACACCCGCGCCGCGCTCCAGGTATACGGCGTGTCCGTCACGTACCAGTTCGGCGCAGGCATCCGGAACCAGTCCTACGCGGCCCTCAAGGACCTTGCGCTCCCGTGGAACGCCGATACGCATCGCCTCTCCTTTGACCCAACGCGGCCGATTCCGTACAATCGCCCTGCCTGACGCGCACCTCCGGCGCACATCCCGTAGTCGGCCCCGGAGCAAGTCGATCCACTCGCGTGTCCAACCCCCAGGGACCGTAGGACACTGCTTCGGCGGCGCACGCCCGCAGGGCCGTTGGCCTGGGCTGATGCACCTTCGCCATACACGGTGGAGTGATTATACATGAGCAACCCCCGACATTGCCGACTGTTGATCCTGGGCTCCGGCCCGTCCGGCTACACTGCCGCCATCTATGCGGCACGGGCTAACCTCAGCCCCGTGCTGGTCACCGGTGTCGAGCAGGGCGGCCAGCTCATGACCACGACCGACGTGGAAAATTGGCCCGCTGGCGCGGAGGGATTGCAGGGGCCCGCCCTCATGGAGCACATGCGCGAGCACACGGAACGATTTCATACCGAAATCGTGTTCGAGCAGATTCACAAGGCGGACCTCAGCCGGCGCCCGTTCCGCCTGGAAGGCGACAACACCGTCTTCACTTGTGACGCCCTGATCATCGCCACCGGTGCATCGGCCCAATATTTGGGCATCCCGTCAGAGGAGAAGTTCAAGGGACGCGGCGTATCTGCCTGCGCCACCTGCGACGGTTTCTTCTACCGCGACCAACCCGTTGCGGTCATCGGCGGCGGGAACACGGCGGTGGAAGAAGCACTGTACCTGGCCAACATCTGCTCCCACGTCACCCTGGTCCATCGGCGCGACCAGTTGCGCTCCGAGAAGATCCTGCAGGACCGGCTGTTCAAGAAAGTTGCGGAAGGCAAGGTCACCATCGAATGGAACCACGTCCTCGACGAGGTGCTCGGTGACAACAGTGGTGTAACCGGGGCGCGCATCAAGGATGCCCGCAACGCGACCGCCAAAGAGCTCCGCGTCCAAGGCGTATTCATCGCCATCGGCCACAAACCCAACACCGCGATTTTCGAGGGCCAGCTCCCCATGGCGCACGGGTATCTCAAGGTACGCGGCGGCAGCGACGGCTTCGCCACCGCCACCGAAGTGCCCGGTGTGTTCGCCGCGGGCGACGTCGCCGACCACGTGTATCGCCAGGCGGTCACCGCGGCCGGACTCGGATGCATGGCGGCACTCGACGCGGAACGCTTCCTCGACGCCGAGCCGGGGAACTAGCGCCGCGGTTCTGGGCCTCTGCGGTCCGGGGAGATCGGCGCCAGCGTCACGGCGGTCCGGTCCGATTCGATGCCGCGGGACCCAGCCAACGACGGGCTTACGGCATAGCTGTCCCCAATGCACACCCAAACACACGCCTGTCTGGATGAAATTCCCGCCGACCAGTGGAACGGCCTGGTGGAAGGCGGATATCCCTTCCTGCGCCACGAGTTTCTGTCCGCGTTGGAGCACCACGACGCGGTCGGCCGGCGTTTCGGCTGGTTGCCCCACCACCTCGCTTGCTACGACGCGGATCAGCGCCTGGTCGGGGCGGCTCCGCTCTATCTAAAAGACAATTCCTACGGCGAGTTCGTATTCGACTGGGCCTGGGCCGACGCGTGCGAACGGGCGGGGATGCCCTACTATCCCAAACTGGTGGCCGCGATCCCCTACACACCGGCGCCCGGTCCGCGGATGCTCACCGCACCCGGACATCACGAGACTGCTGGGCTAGCGCTGGTGACAGCAGCCGTGGAGGAGGCGCGCCGCCTGCGCGTGTCAAGCCTGCACTGGCTGTTTACCAGCAGTTCGGACGACGCACTGCTGACGCATCAAGGTCTGCTGTTACGGACCGGCTGCCAGTTCCACTGGCACAATCCCGGCTATCGGGACTTCGATGATTTCCTCGCTACGTTCAACTCCGAACGACGCAAGAAAGTCCGCCGGGAGCGGCGTCGCGTGGCGGAGCAGAACGTAGAGGTCCGCGTACTCCATGGGCACGAGACCTGCGGCGCGGATTGGTCCACCTTCCACCGTTTCTATGCGGCCACGTTTCACCGCCATGGCGGCGTACCCACTCTCAGCGAAGGGTTCTTCGCGGAAGTGGCGCGCACCCTTGGAGACCGGGTCGTACTGGTGCTGGCTGCATGTGGCGGCCGCGACGTGGCCGGGGCACTGTGCTTCCGCTCGGACGACACCCTGTATGGACGCCACTGGGGATGCGACGATACCTACGACGGGCTGCATTTCGAGGCCTGCTACTATCAGGGTATCGAGTATTGCATTCGCCACGGCCTGCGGCATTTCCAACCCGGCGCCCAGGGCGAACACAAAATTTGGCGGGGCTTCGAACCCACCGCGACCGCCTCCATGCACTGGATCGCCCATCCGGGGTTCCGTCAGAGCATCGCCCGGTTCCTCGAACACGAGCGTCAGGAAATGACGTGCTATATTGCGGAAATGCGGGCTCATACCCCTTTCAAGGCGGCTCCATGACCGGCGCGCGGACGCCGCTGGGCGGTGCGCGCTCACGGCGGGCATGGCACTGAACCTCTTTTGGCTGGATCCCAACGACACCGAGAGCCCGTTCCCGGACGTGCGTTATGCATTGCGCCAACCCGAGGGTCTCCTGGCGGTGGGCGGTGACCTCTCGCCCAGGCGCCTGATCCGCGCCTATCGGCATGGTGTATTTCCGTGGTACAGCGAAGGCCAGCCTCTCCTATGGTGGTCTCCGGATCCACGCGCGGTGCTATTCCCGGACCGGCTCCGGGTCTCGCGCAGCCTACGCAAGACATTGCGCAAAGGGACCTATCGGGTGACCCTGGATCAGGCCTTCGAAGCGGTGATCACGCGCTGCGCGGAGCCCCGTCCGGGACAGGACGGCACCTGGATCACGCGCGAGATGCGTGACGCCTATTGCGCGCTGCACCGCAGCGGGGTCGTCCATTCCGCCGAGGCATGGTGTGACGGCGAACTAGTGGGGGGACTGTACGGAGTCGCCCTGGGCCGGGTATTTTTCGGCGAGTCGATGTTCAGCCGCCGACCCGATGCGTCTAAGGTCGCGTTCTATTTTTTGGTGCAACAGTTGCGGGCCTGGGACTACGCCGTGATCGACGGCCAGGTCCCCTCACAGCATCTCTACAGCTTGGGTGCCGAGGATCTGGAACGCGGACGCTTTATCGAGTTGCTGCACCACTGGTGCGCGATCCCCGGCCAACCCCCGCCCTGGCACCTGGATCCGGGGATCGGATTGCAGGGACAAGCCTGAGGCGCACCCGGGACCGCACCCATATGACCGGGGGAGCGCCCGGGGGTGCCTTGTGTTAGGCTTTTAAACGTGCCGCAGGCTTACTGGCACCGGGGGCGGGGGCTGGAAGCGTTGCCTTTTCCAACTCGGCGTCGCTGGTTCCGGCCATCGGCCCTGAAGTCTGTCATAGGCAGCGTCATGACCGGAACCGCACCTCAAGCCTCTGACTTGCGCCAGCTATCGTTCTACGCCAGTGCGGAGCACCCTTGCAGCTATCTTCCAGGACGGCAGTCCCTGTCGCTGTTCGCCGACCCCACCGCCACCGTCACCAACACGCTCTACAGTCAACTGGCGCCCTATGGCTTCCGACGCAGTGGGCCCTATCTGTATCGCCCCGCCTGCCCCCGCTGCGACGCCTGTGTGCCGGTGCGCATCCCGGTGGCTGAATTCCACGCCCGGCGTAACCATCGCCGCTGCGTGGCACACAATCAGGACTTGCGGGTACGGGCCGTTGAGCCGGGCCATTATGACGAGCATTTTCGCCTCTACCGGCGCTACATGGCCCACCGCCACTCCGGGGGCGGCATGGACGACCCCGACCCACGCCGCTACACCGGGTTCCTCACCAGCGCCTGGAGCGACACGCGCTTTTACGAGTTCCGCCACGCCAACGAACTATTGGCGGTGGCCGTGGTGGATCATTTGGACGACGCCCTCTCAGCGGTCTACACCTATTACGACCCCGACTGCCCCGCCCGCGGCCTGGGCACCTATGCCATCCTGTGGCAGATCCAGGAGGCGCGCCACCGGGGCTATCGATGGCTTTACCTGGGCTACTGGATACGAGAGTGCGCCAAGATGCGCTACAAGGATCAATTCCGTCCATTTGAGGTGTACCGCGGCGGCTCGTGGCAGCGTCCTATCCCTTGCGCGTGAGGTCTTTTCCCACCGACTGTATTGGTTCCCGGGCCCAATTCGCATAGAATGGCCGGATTCACTCACCAGCGGATGGCCCGAACCCGATCCACGCGGGCCGGCCGCCCTGAAGCGGGACACCATGGCGAAAGAAGATCACATCGAAATGGAAGGGACAGTAGTCGAAACCCTGCCGAACACCATGTTTCGAGTCGAACTGGAAAACGGTCACCGGGTGACCGCGCACATCTCCGGCAAGATGCGCAAGCACTATATCCGGATCCTGACCGGCGACAAGGTGACGGTGCAGCTTACTCCCTACGACCTCACCAAGGGCCGGATCGTCTACCGGACCAAGTAAACCCCTGGCCGCCCCGCGGCGCGCATCAATCCGTCCAACCCCTTGTTAAGCCGAATAGCGCGCTTGTCTCGAGATCCGGACCTTGTGACCGGACCAGGCCGTTCGCATCGCGGATAGTGGCAAGGGTGGATGGAAGTCACTACAGACCGGACCGACAGCGGCGTAAACGGCACCCATGATCACCCGGCGGCACATGGGCCCTGCCTGCGTTCGCGATGAAACCGACCGGCGTTGGTCAACGCGAAGACAGGGGATCGGCGTTCCTCACGGTACCGCTTCCTCCTCCTCGATCGCGAAGGCAAGCGCACCCCCTTCCACCCGGATCTTCAGGTAACCTCCCTCGGAGAGCCGACCAAACAGCAATTCTTCGGCCAACGGCTTTTTGATGTGTTCCTGGATCACCCGAGCCATGGGCCGGGCACCCATCTTCGGATCGTAACCGCGCTCCGCCAGCCACGCGCGGGCCTCCTGATCCACCTCCAGCGCCACACCCTTTTCCTGAAGCTGGGCCTCGAGTTCAAAGATGAACTTGTCCACCACGTGGGCGATGGTTGCGGCGTCGAGGGGCTGGAACTGGATGACCGCGTCCAGCCGGTTGCGGAACTCGGGACTGAAGGTCCTGCGGATAATCTCCATCCCGTCCGCGGTATGATCCTGGTGCGTGAACCCCACCGACGGGCGACTCATCTGCTCCGCTCCCGCGTTGGTGGTCATCACGATGATGACGTTGCGGAAATCCGCCTTACGGCCATTGTTGTCCGTGAGAGTCCCGTGGTCCATCACCTGCAGCAGCAGATTGAAAACGTCCGGGTGCGCCTTCTCGATCTCATCCAGCAACAACACCGCGTGGGGATTTTTTATGATGGCCTCGGTCAGCAATCCACCTTGGTCGAATCCAACGTAGCCCGGCGGCGCGCCGATCAGGCGCGAAACCGTATGCCGTTCCATGTACTCCGACATATCGAAACGGATCAGTTCGATCCCCATGATCCGGGCAAGCTGCCGGGTAACCTCCGTCTTGCCAACTCCGGTGGGCCCCGCGAACAGAAATGCGCCGATCGGCGTTTGAGGATTTCCGAGGCCCGAACGCGCCATCTTGATGGCGCCCGCCAGCGTCTCGATGGCGATGTCCTGTCCGAAGATCACCATCTTCAGGTCACGTTGCAGCGTGCGCAGCACGTCCTTGTCGGAGGCCGATACGCTTTTGGGGGGAATGCGGGCGATCCGGGCCACGATATCCTCGATATCGCCCACCCCGACGGTCTTCTTGCGCCGCGACGGTGGCTGCAGACGCTGACGGGCGCCCGCCTCATCGATCACGTCGATGGCTTTGTCCGGCAGGTGCCGGTCGTTGATGTAGCGGTCGGCGAGTTCAGCCGCGGCGCGCAATGCCCGCACCGAGTACTTGACGCCATGATGGTCCTCAAAGCGGCTCTTGAGCCCGCGCAGAATCTGCACTGTTTCTTCCACGGTAGGCTCGGAAATATCGATCTTCTGGAATCGGCGCGCCAGGGCCCGGTCCTTTTCGAAAATGCCACGGTACTCCTGATACGTGGTGGAACCGACACACTTCAGGTCGCCGGACGCCAGCATGGGCTTGATCAGATTGGATGCGTCCATAACGCCGCCGGACGCCGCGCCGGCCCCAATGACGGTATGGATCTCGTCGATGAACAGGATCGCGCCCGGCTCTTTGCGCAGTTGCGCCAGGACACCCTTCAGGCGCTTCTCGAAATCTCCGCGATACTTCGTCCCAGCCACCAGCGTGCCGAGATCCAGGGCGTAAATAGTACTGGTACTGAGTATTTCCGGCACCTCGCCGTCCACTATCATCTTGGCGAGACCCTCGGCGATAGCGGTCTTTCCGACACCCGCCTCGCCGACAAATAGCGGATTATTCTTGCGCCGCCGACACAGAATCTGGATCGTGCGTTCGATTTCCGCACGCCGTCCGATCAAGGGGTCGATCTTGCCCTGCCGCGCAAGCTGGTTCAGATTCGTGGCGAAGGTCTCGAGCGGGCGCTTGCTGGGGCTCTCGGCGCCGTGCTCTTCCTCGGCCGGGGCCGCGGACATGTTGTCATCGTCGCCATGGACCTTGGAAATGCCATGGGCAATATAATTCACCACGTCGAGACGGGTGATGTTCTGTTTGTTCAGGAAGTAGACCGCCTGCGATTCCTGCTCGCTGAAGATCGCAACCAGCACATTGGCGCCGGTCACTTCCTTGTTGCCCGCGGACTGCACATGGAACACGGCGCGCTGCAGCACCCGCTGGAAGGCAAGCGTGGGCTGGGTCTCGCGTGGATCATGGATCGGCAGCAAAGGGGTGGTCTCTTCCAGGAATCCACCCAAATCCTTCTTGAGGCGCTCCAGGTCGGCGCCGCATGCCCGCAGGACCTCCGCCGCGGTGGGGTTATCGAGCAGCGCGAGCAGCAGGTGCTCGACCGTCATGAATTCGTGCCGCTTCTCCCGCGCCTCCTTGAAGGCGAGATTCAGGGTAAATTCCAGTTCCTTGCTCAACATGGCACTTACCTCACGTGGGAGACGGCCCTAGGCCTCCTCCATGGTACACAACAGCGGATGTTGATTGCGGCGCGAGAACTCGTTCACCTGGGCCACCTTGGTCTCGGCGATCTCCCGGGTAAACACCCCGCACACCCCTTTGCCCCGCGTATGTACGTGTAGCATGATCTGGGTAGCCTTGGTACGGCTCATTGCGAAGAACTCCTCAAGCACCTGCACGACGAACTCCATGGGCGTGTAGTCGTCGTTCAGCAAAACGACCTTGTAGAGGGGCGGGCGCTTGAGCTTCGGCTTCGCCTCCTCGACCGCCAGTCCGTCGTCCTGATTTGACCCACGTTTGTGCTCCATGGTTACCCATTGTACCCGATACAGGCCCCGGATTGCCGGCGCGGCCCACCGCGTTTGGTATCGGCCACCCCGCGGATCCAACCGCCGTTCCCAGCCCGCCGCACCGCGCTTTACCGCTCAGCACTAGAGCTACCATATTCCAAATACCGGTGCAACGCGACGGGCGGGTGTAGCGGAACAAGTGGCTCATCTGAATACCTGCCGATTATATCGCATACCGGCGCGTTCCAAGGCCGTTCTGGCACCGCGTCCACACCGGCGGAACACCCTCGCCCACGCCTATATGCCCTGTATCGGCAGCCCCCCCAAGAGGTAAAATCCACCGCCGCAAAAGCCGCCTGGCGACAGCGTCGCGTCAGGCGTCCTTCAAGCTGCGGATCACCGCGTCGGCAAAGCCCGAACAACTCACCCGGGTCGCGCCCGCCATCTGCTCCGCGAGGTCGAAGGTCACCGTCTTCGCCTCGATGGCCCGTTCGACGCCCTGCAGCACACGGTCGGCCGCCTCGTGCCAACCCATGTGGCGCAACATCATCTCCGCCGACAGAATCAGCGAACCCGGGTTGACTTGGTTCTTCCCCGCGTACTTGGGCGCCGTTCCGTGGGTTGCTTCGAACAACCCGACATGGTCCGAGAGATTCGCCCCCGGTGCCATGCCGATCCCACCCACCTGGGCGGCCAGGGCGTCGGAAATGTAATCACCGTTCAGATTCAGGGTGGCGATCACGCTGTAGTCGGCCGGATGCAGGAGGATCTCCTGCAGAAACGCGTCCGCAATCACATCCTTGACCACGATGTCCCCGCCGCCCCCCGGATTCGGAAAGTGCCACCATGGTCCGCCGTCCAGCTCCCGCGCGCCAAATTCCTCGCGGGCCAATTCATACCCCCAGTTCTTGAAGGCACCTTCGGTGAACTTCATGATGTTTCCCTTGTGCACCAGGGTCACCGATGGACAGTGGTTATCCACCGCGTACTGCAAGGCCTTACGTACCAGCCTGCGGGTACCGTCCCGCGACACCGGCTTGATACCGATGCCGGAGGTCTCCGGAAAACGGATCTGCGTAACCCCGAGATCGCGCTGCAGGAACTCGATCAAGCGCTGCGCTTCGGGGCTGCCCGCCGCCCATTCGATACCTGCGTAGATATCCTCCGAGTTCTCCCGGAAAATCACCATATCAGTGTTGCCGGGCTCCCGCAGGGGACTAGGCGTGCCGCGGAAATACCGTATCGGACGCAGGCATACGTAGAGGTCGAGCTGCTGGCGCATGGTGACGTTCAGGGACCGGATCCCACCACCCACCGGCGTGGTCAAGGGTCCTTTGATTGCGACACGGAACTCCCGCATGGCATCCAGGGTTTCGTCTGGAAGCCAGACCGCAGATCCGTAGACCGCGTTCGCCTTCTCGCCTGCGTAGATTTCCATCCACGCGATCCGGCGCCGGTTTCCGTAGGCCGTCTCCACGGCAGCATCGACCACGCGGTGCATAGCCGGCGTGACATCCACCCCGATGCCGTCTCCCTCAATGTACGGGATGATCGGCCGATCGGGCACCACGAGACCGCCCCCAGAATCCGCGCCAATGGGTACGCCGTCCGCCGGGACGGTAATCTTGTCGTAGGGCATGAAGACTCCGGGGCTTGAGCATGATCCGGCCGCGATTCTAGCACTCGCGCCCCGCGCGCGGCCAACTGCGGCGCGCCCCGGCACGGCGGTGCCGCGAATTCAGGTCGGACAGATCCCAGGGACGCCCGCCGAGCGGGCAACTGCCCGGCAGGGAAAGGACATATCCGGACGTCCCAGGTAAAAGCCCTGGGCATAGTCCACACCAATTTCCTGGAGCAAATGCAGGATCTGCTGGGATTCGACGAACTCCGCCACCGTCTTCTTTCCCATCGCGTGGGCCACCTCGTTCATGGAACGCACCACGGTCAAATTAACCGGGTCCGTGTCCATCGTGCGAACGAAGGAACCGTCGATCTTCACGTAGTCCACCGGCAGGTCCTTAAGATAGGTGAAGGAGGAATATCCCACGCCGAAATCGTCCAGCGCCGTGGTGCATCCCAGCGCACGCAGACTCGAGAGAAACTGCGCCGCGACGGTCAGATCGGCGATGGCCACCGTTTCCGTGATCTCAAAAGTCAGGGCTGCGGGATCGACGGCGCTGCGCTGCACCTCCCGGATGATCAACTCCCGCGCCCCCAGATCATTGATGGAAGCGGCCGAAAGGTTCAACGAATAGCGTACGTCCCCGCCCGCACTACGCTGTTCGGCTAGCGTGGAAATCGCATTTCTCACCACCCATTTGTCGATCTCCGTCATGAGCCCAAAACGCTCCGCCGAAGCCAGAAAACCCGCCGGGAGGATCACCTCATCGTTGTCACCGAGCATGCGCAACAGCACTTCATAGCCGTGCACCACGCCGCTGCCGGCAGCCACGATCGGCTGGCAGGCGATGGCAAAGCGGTTCTCGTCGATCGCGCGTTTGATCCGCCGCGCCCAACCTATATCCAAGGTCATCTCCGCCACATTCTCGCGATCCGCGCCGCGGAAGACATGCACCCGGTTGCGGCCCAAGCGCTTGGCGGCGTGACAGGCGATATCCGCGTGAGCCAGCCATTCCTCTTTAGTCTCCACACGCTCCGTAAACGGCGCCACCCCGATGGAACATCCAACGTCGACACGGGCTCCCTGAAGGTCGAAGACGTAGTCCGCAAGCTGGAGACGATAGGATTCCGCGACCCGCAGGCTGGTATCCTCATCGACGTCGCAGAGCAGCACCGCGAATTCATCGCCCCCGACACGCGCAAGCAGATCGCTGCTACGGACCCTCTCCCTTAACAGCGCCCCAACCTCGACCATCAGGTGGTCGCCCGCGTGGTGCCCGAGGGTGTCATTCACATATTTGAAATTGTCAAGATCCAGATACAGCAGCGCGTAACGCCCGGCGCCGCTGCGCACCGCCTGGTCGAACACGCGCACCAGTTCCTCCATGAAGTAATAGCGGTTGTATAATCCGGTGAGCGAATCATGTTCCGCGAGATCCGTGAGCCGCTGGACCATCTGCTGTTGCCCACTGACATCGGCGACGATCGCCGTGAAACAGCGTTGGCCATCGACCATCATCTCGCTAAGCTTAAGGGACAGTGGAAACCGCCGCCCGTCCTTGCGCTGGGCCTCCAGGGAAAGCTCCTGCCCCGGGCAGTCCGAACCCCCGGCGCTTGCGAGACAGGCCACGGGGTCGAATGGGCCTGGTCCGGCAAGCAGGTACGCAAAGTTCCTGCCCACTGCTTCCTCTGCCCGGTATCCGAACAGGGTCTGTGCCGCGCGGTTGAAGGTCTCGATTGCGCCGTGTTCCGTCAACGTGAGAATCCCGTCCCGAACGTGGTCGAGTATCGCCTGCAGGCGCCGTTGCCGCATCTGTGCCTGTTCCTTCATCCGGCCGAATGCGCTCAGCACCTGCTCGGCCTCAGCCAGGGGGGGACGCCGCGTTTGGAGGGAGGCGCCTCCCCGTCCGTCGGCATCGATCGCGTGGGTGAGTTCCCGCAACGGCCGCCGAACTCGGCGGTCGAAAATTCGGTAGGCCGCAGCGAACAGCAGCAGACCCAGCAGGGTGTAGCCCCACAACAACCGGGATAGGGCCCCGGTGGTACGGCTGGTATCCGCGAGGCCCGCGGCGATCTCCGCGCTCGAGCGGCGTTCGATGACATCGAACAGGCCCCGGGTCCTGGTGAGCAGTGGTTGCACGCGCTGCTGGAGCAAGCGCGAATCCAGGACCGGCGGGTGGCGGCGCCACAACTGGAGCAGTGCTGCGAGGGCCGCATCGTAGCGGCGCTGGGCGGTCTGCAGCGCGACGTACCCGGCACCGGCAGGATGATCCAGCCCGGCGCGGCGCGGCCCGTAGAGGGCGTCCAGGTCGGCTTGCACCCGGTGCCGATTGGCGCCCCGGTGGTCCGGAAACGGCGCGCGTCGGGATTGTGGCGCGGCGGCACCGGACAGTCGCGCCGCGAAGGCCTGCACGGCGCGGGCACGGGCCTGCCAGTCCGCGCGCAGCTGCGCGCGCATCCGGCGCACCCGGGATCCGCCCCGTTCCGATCCCCGTGCCTCGGCCAACGTCCGCTGCAGGGCCTGCAGGAAGTCACGGTTGGCGGGGGCCAGCCCATCGCGCGTAATCGCCGCAGCGCGGCGCCGCAATTCCGGGGTCGGGAGGACCTCCAACACCCCCCGGAATCGATGGTCTATCTGATCGAGCAAATCCTGGGATTCCGCCAGGAGGGTCCGAATCTCTGGCGACCAAACCCCAAACGGCGGGTCCACGAGGCGCTGGGCGCCCTGTTGGAGTCCGTTCAGTCGGCGTTCCAGGCCCGGGAGTGCGTACGGGTCTTTCCGTACCGCGTACCGACGCAGGGCGGACTCGAGCCCCCGGAGTTGGCCGCGCAAGACGTGCACGGTCTGCTGCAAGTATGCGTGGTTCCGGACCAATGCGAGGTTGTCCCGGGCCTGGGACCGTACCCGCGCGTCGGTATACAGAGAAAGGGCCAGAAGGGCTAACATCACCACGCCGGCGGTAACCAGGAAACGCCCACGGAAACTTTGCCAAGGCCTGCGCATGGGACGGGAAGCGCTCCGGTGTCCGGTGCTGCGGTTTTAGTTTGCTTTCTAAATTTCACTCAGAATATCACTGGTTTGTATCGGATCGATAATGTGAAACTTGAGCCGATCGAAGCCCTGGGAGACGAAGCAATGACCTGGAAACCCCATGTGACGGTTGCCACCCTGGCGGAGCGGGACGGGCGGTTTCTGGTAGTAGAGGAGGAAATACGAGGCCGCCTCGTGTTCAACCAGCCCGCTGGACACCTGGACCCGGGAGAGTCCCTGGTCCAGGCCGCCATCCGGGAAACCCTGGAGGAGACTGCTTGGCACTTCCAGCCGCGCTGGCTCACCGGGATCTACCGCTGGGTGGAACCCAGCCGCAGCGTGACTTTCCTGCGCTTCTGTTTCGCCGGAACCTGCGACCGGCAGGAGCCGGGACGGACCCTCGATGCCGGGATCCACCGCGCCCTCTGGTTGACCCGCGCGGAGCTGGAGGCCCACGGCCCACGGCACCGCAGTCCTCTGGTGCTGCGCTGTCTCGAGGACTACCAAGCGGGCCACCGCTATCCCCTGGAGCTGCTTCAGGACCTGGGGGATGGCGCGGAAATCCGCTAAACTGAACCGGCGCGGCACGCGCCTTCCCTCAACCTCCGGCAGGGACATAGTGCTGCGCCCTGCAACCCCGGATCACCATGCCCGCGAGCCCGCTCGTCACCCTGCCCCCCACTCCTCCGGTCCCCGACACCGCCGTGCGGCGCGTGGCCGTGGGCCTGTCCGGAGGCGTCGACTCCTCGGTGGCGGCCTTGCTGTTGGCGCGGCGGGGCTATCAGGTGCAGGGTCTCTTCATGAAAAACTGGGAGGACGACGACACCGACGGGGTGTGCGCTGCGGCGGCGGATCTCGACGACGCGCAGGCGGTCTGCAAACACCTGTCGATCCCGCTGCATACGGTTAACTTCGCGGACCAGTACCGCACGCGTGTGTTCGCCCACTTCCTCGCGGAACACCGCGCCGGGCGCACGCCGAACCCCGACGTGCTGTGCAACCGGGAGATCAAGTTCCGTGCGTTTCTGGATCATGCACTGCGCCTGGGTGCGGAGCGCATCGCCACCGGTCACTACGCGCGCCTGGAAACGCGGGATGGGCGCGTGCACCTGTTCAAGGCGGCGGATGCCGCCAAGGATCAGAGCTACTTCCTCCATACCCTCGGGCAGGAACAACTCGCACGCGCGTGGTTTCCGCTCGGGGCACTGCACAAGGGCCAGGTGCGTACCCTGGCCCGGGAAGCGGGCCTGGCCATACATGCCAAGAAGGACAGCACCGGAATCTGTTTCATCGGCGAGCGGGATTTCCGCGGATTCCTGCGCCGCTATCTCCCGGCGCAGCCGGGCGAGATCCGTGGCATGGATGGTGAACTCCTCGGGCGTCACGAAGGCGTGATGTTCTATACCCTGGGACAGCGGCGCGGCCTCGGCGTCGGCGGTCACAGCGGCGCCGCCGAGGGGGCCTGGTACGTGGTCGACAAAGACCTGGCGCACAACGTGCTGGTGGTGGCCCAGGGGCATGATCACCCACGCCTCGCGCGCCCCGCGCTGCGCACCGGCCCGCTCCACTGGATCGCGGAACAGGCGCCACTGCTGCCTCTGTCCTGCACGGCGCGCATCCGCTACCGCCAAGCCGATCAGGCTTGCGTCGTGGAATCCAGCGACGACGGCTACGTCGTCCGCTTCACGCACCCGCAGCGCGCCATTACACCCGGGCAGTCGGTGGTGCTCTACCGTGGCGAGGAATGCCTGGGTGGGGGTGTCATTGAGGCCGCGCTGGAGACCGTATGAACCGTGGTCCGGCAGCCCGCGGACCAGCGCAGCCCGCGAGCGGTCGATGATCGCTCGCCGTCGGGACCAAGCCCTGGCACTGTCCGGCGTCCTTCAGGCCCTGGATCTGGTGCAGCGCGCCGCCCGCGGACACGCCCTGGATCCCCGGGCCTTGACGGTGTGCCTCGGCAGCCTGTTCCAGACCGACCCACGCACCGCCCAAGACGTCTACGGCGACCTCGGCGGCCTGGCCCGGGGACTGTCCCTGCTCGAACGCCAACTCACCCTCCGGGGCCCGCACCGGGACCTGGAACTCACCCGGTATACGGTGGCGGTACTGCATGCGGAACGTCAGTTATCCCGCCGCCCACGTCTACTGAAAGCGATACGCGCGGGGATCGATCACGCCGCAACCGAAGGGCAGCGCCTTCCGCTCACCCATCCTGAGGTGAGCGCCGCCCTTGCGGAGACCTACACGCAGACCGTGAGCACCCTGCCCGACCGAATCCTCATCACCGGGGCCGCGGCCCAATTGGCAATGCCGGACAACATCCATCGGGTGCGCGCCCTGTTACTGGCGGCGATCCGTTCCGCGGTACTTTGGCGCCAGTGCGGCGGCGGGCGGCTGAAGCTGCTATTCTCCCGCGCGGCGCTGCTAGAGGCGGTCGGCGGTCTGGGCAGCGTTTAGCGGTCATCGTGACCCGGTTACTGGCTACCCATCGGCGCGAGTCTTACTTTTAAACGTCTGAATAGAATGATATTATTTCCGACCGGGCTGATATCCGGGCGAGGCCGGTCGTGACCTCCTGTGGCGATCGCTGACCGGGTGTTTCAGGCGCAGGATATCCGGCGGTATTCCAACCATGGCAAGGGGATGCATTTCATGAGGAACAGCTTTTCCGCGCGCGGCACCCTGCGGGTTGGAGACCGCGAATACGAAGTCTTTCGCCTCGCGCCCCTGAGCGGGCGCTTCGATGTGGCGCGGCTGCCCTATTCCCTCAAGGTGCTGCTGGAGAACCTGCTGCGCCACGAAGACGGGGTCAATGTGAGCGCCAATGATATCGAGGCCCTCGCCGGCTGGTGCGCAAACGGCGGCGCGGCGCGGGAGATCTCATTCACGCCCAGCCGTGTACTGCTTCAGGACTTCACCGGCGTTCCAGCCGTGGTGGATTTGGCGGCGATGCGCGATGCCATGCACGCCATGGGCGGCGACCCGTCCCATATCAATCCGCTGCAGGCCGCGGAACTGGTGATCGACCATTCGGTGCAAGTGGATGCCTTCGGTACTGACAAGGCGTTCCGGCTCAACGCCGAGCTGGAATTCCAGCGCAACCGTGAGCGCTATGCCTTCCTGCGTTGGGGCCAGAAGGCGTTATCCAATTTCCAGGTGGTGCCACCGGATACCGGCATCGTCCATCAGGTGAACCTTGAGTATCTGGCCCGGGTGGTATTTGTCCGGGAGGACGCCGTGATGCCCCAGGCCTACCCCGACACCCTGGTCGGTACCGACTCCCACACCACCATGATCAACGGGCTGGGCGTATTGGGCTGGGGCGTCGGGGGCATCGAGGCGGAGGCCGCCATGCTGGGCCAGCCCGTGTCCATGCTGATCCCGGATGTGGTGGGATTCCATGTGACCGGAAAGCTCCCCGAAGGGGCCACCGCCACTGATCTGGTGCTCACGGTGACCCAGATGCTGCGCGCCAAGGGCGTGGTGGGAAAATTCGTGGAGTTCCATGGAGACGGGCTCGATCACCTGCCCCTCGCGGACCGGGCCACCATCGCCAACATGGCGCCGGAGTACGGTGCCACCTGCGGGATCTTTCCCGTGGATCAGGAGACCCTGCGCTATCTGCGTATCAGCGGGCGCAGCGCGGAGCAGGTAGCGCTGGTGGAAGCCTATGCCCGGGACCAGGGCCTGTTCCGGGAGTCGGGCATGGCGGCGCCATGTTATTCGGACGGCCTGGAACTGGACCTGAGCGCCGTGGAACCGAGCATCGCAGGCCCCAAGCGGCCCCAGGACCGGATCGCCGTCCACGCGGCCAAGCAGGCCTTCCAAAAGGAGCTGGGCGGGCTGGTGGCGGAACGCCGGGCGCGAGCCGACGCCGACGCCGAGGCAGCACGCTTCGAGGGCGAGGGTGGTCACACCGCGGTGGGCATAGAAGACCCGCGCACGCGCGGCATGGTGCCCGTAAATCTGCAAGGCGCTACCCACGAGTTGCACGACGGCTCCGTAGTGATCGCCGCCATCACCAGTTGCACCAACACCTCCAACCCCGCGGTCATGATCGGCGCCGGCCTCCTGGCCAAGAAGGCCCGCGCGCGCGGCCTGGACACACAGCCGTGGGTAAAGACCAGCCTCGCGCCGGGCTCACGGGTAGTGACTGATTACCTGAACAAGGCCGGCTTACAAACCCACCTGGAGGCCCTCGGCTTCCATTTGGTGGGTTACGGCTGCACCACTTGCATCGGAAACTCCGGGCCGCTGCCGGAACCGGTGAGCGCGGCGATCCGCGCCGGGGATCTGGTGGTCTGCTCCGTATTGTCGGGCAACCGCAACTTCGAGGGCCGCATCCACTCGGAGGTGCGGATGAACTACTTGGCATCCCCACCCCTGGTGGTGGCCTACGCCCTCGCCGGGCGCATGGACATCGATCTGCTGAACGAACCTCTGGGCCTGGATCCGGCGGGCGCGCCGGTCTACCTGCGGGACGTGTGGCCCAGCCAGCGGGAGATTCACGAAACCATCGAGCAGACGGTGCGTACCGGGATGTTCCAGGCGGCTTACCGGGACGTGTTTGCCGGCGACCGGCACTGGAACGGGTTGACGGTGCCGGAGGGCGAACGCTTCGCATGGGACGATCATTCCACTTACATCAAGCAACCCCCGTATTTCGTGGGCATGAGCCCGCAACCCGCCCCGTTGGCGGACATCCACGGCGCTCGAGTGCTGGCCCTGCTGGGGAACAGCGTCACCACCGACCACATCTCCCCGGCGGGGGCCATCGAGGTCGACAGCGCCGCCGGCCAATACCTGATCCAGAACGGGGTCCAACCGGTGGATTTCAACTCCTATGGTTCGCGACGCGGCAATCATGAAGTCATGATGCGCGGCACCTTCGCCAATATACGCTTGCGCAACCGACTCGCCCCGGACACCGAGGGCAGCTGGACGGTGTACGTGCCCGAGGGTACGCCCATGTGGATCTTTGACGCCGCCATGCGCTACCGGGACAATGGTGTACCGCTGCTCGTAGTGGCCGGCAAGGAATACGGATCCGGCTCCAGCCGCGATTGGGCCGCAAAGGGGCCCCGCCTGCTAGGAGTATGTGCAGTGCTTGCCGAGAGCTACGAGCGCATCCATCGTTCCAATCTGGTGGGAATGGGCGTTCTACCCCTGCAATTCCGGGACGACGAGAACGCCGAGATCCTGGGCCTTACCGGTCTCGAGGAATACGCTATCAGTGGGCTGAGCGAGGGTTCGCCAGGGACAGTGACGGTGACTGCGGCACCAGCCGACGGGCCGCCGATACGAATCCAGGCACGGGTCCGGATCGATACCCCGCAGGAGTGGGAATACTACCGCCACGGAGGCATCCTGGCGTACGTGTTGCGCCAGCTCCTGGCGCGCGATGCCGCCTGACGACGGCTGCACCCCTCGGCATGCGAGAGCTGCGATGGAACTGACACCACTGACCGCCGTTTCCCCCATTGACGGACGCTACAACGGCGCCACCGGGGAGTTGCGTCCACTGTTTTCGGAATACGCGTTGATCCATCACCGGGTATTGGTGGAGGTGCGTTGGCTCGAGGCCCTGGCGGGCTCCGACGGTATCCCGGAGGTGCCATCACTGAGTCAGCATGCGACCCAGATTCTGGACGGCATCGTAGAACAGTTCACGCTGGAGGACGCGCAGCGTGTCAAAAATATAGAGCGGACCACCAACCACGATGTCAAGGCAGTGGAGTACTTCCTGAAGGAGAAGATCGCCGGCAATGCGGAACTGGGGGCAGTGGCCGAGTTCATCCACTTCGCCTGCACCTCGGAGGATATCAACAATCTCGCCTACGCCCTGATGCTGCGGGCGGCCCGCATCGAAGTGCTGCTCCCGGCCCTGGATGAGCTGCTGGACACCCTGCGGGAACTCGCCCGGCGCCACGCCCACCGCGCCATGCTCTCGCGCACCCATGGCCAGCCCGCATCCCCCACGACCCTAGGCAAGGAGATGGCCAACGTCGTCCACCGGATCAAGCGTCAGCGCGATCAGTTGGCGGCGGTCCCGCTGCTCGGCAAGATGAACGGTGCGGTCGGCAACTACAACGCGCATCTCGCGGCCTACCCAAAGCTCGACTGGCGCGCGTTCAGCGCGGACTTCGTCACCGGCCTCGGCCTGGACTGGAACCCCTATACGACCCAGATCGAACCTCACGACTACATGGTGGAGTTCTTCGACGCCCTCGCGCGCCTCAACACCATCCTGCTGGACCTGTGCCGCGACCTCTGGGGCTACGTGTCGATCGGCTATTTCCGCCAGAAGAGCGTGGCCGGCGAGGTCGGTTCCTCCACCATGCCACACAAGGTCAATCCTATCGATTTCGAGAATGCCGAGGGCAATCTGGGACTGGCCAACGCGTTGTGCAGGCACCTTGGCGCCAAACTCCCGGTGTCACGCTGGCAGCGCGATCTCAGTGACTCTACGGTGCTGCGCAACCTGGGCGTGGGCATCGCCCATTCGCTCATCGCGTATCGTTCCTGTCTCAAGGGACTCGGCAAACTGGAGGTGGATGACGCACGCCTGGACGCGGACCTGGACGGGAACTGGGAAGTCCTGGCGGAAGCGGTACAGACCGTGATGCGACGCTATGGAGTGCCGGAGCCCTATGAACAACTGAAGGCGCTGACCCGCGGGCGGCGCGTAGACCGCGCCGCCTTACAGCGATTCATCGCGGATCTGAACATCCCGGAAGACGCCCAGCGCAGGCTTGCGGCCCTTACGCCGGCGACGTATACCGGCAACGCCGGCGAGCAGGCCGACGAGATTTAGCATGGCGTTTCAAGCTTAGAGGCGCCGTTCAGTGCGCGCCTAAATCACGGGCTCTATCACCACCAGGAATTATCCAGACTACCGGCCTTATGGACCGGACCGCGCGCGCGCGCGGATCAGATTGGATACCAGCGGATTCAGCTTGGCGACACTAAGCCAGCCGATGAAGTCCGCAGCCGGCAACGGGATGCCGAGATAGTTGCCCTGGGCCACATCGCAGCCCAAAATCTCCAACACCTCCCAGACCTCGCGCAGCTCCACCCCCTCCGCCACCACACCCAGGCCCAAGTTGTGCGCCAAGTCGATAGTGGCCCGCACGATGACCGCGTCGTTGTCATTGCGAACCATCTCCATGACAAACGACTTGTCGATCTTGATCTCATTCAATGGAAGTTGTTTCAGATATGCCAGAGACGAATATCCGGTCCCGAAATCGTCCACGCAGCTCCGCACTCCTATGGCGTTCAAGCGCAGAAGGTTTTCCCGCACGTTTCCAGGATCAGACATGATGGCGCTTTCGGTCACCTCAACGATCAGCCGCCGGGGCGGAAGTTGCCACTTGCGCAGCAACTGGTCAATCACATCCGCCATCTTGGGATCCTGAAGATTACGCACGGAAAGATTCACTGCGACGTCCAGGTCCATACCCTCCTGAACCCAGCGCGTGCATTGCCGCAGGGCGTTGTCGAGCACCCATACCGTAAGGGGCTTGATCAGGCCCGTCTGTTCGGCGATATGAATGAAATCATCCGGCGGGATCTGTCCGAACCGGGGATGCGACCAGCGCAACAATGCCTCCGCGCGCAGCACACGCCCGGTTTTCATGCAAAACTCCGGTTGGAAATAGAGCTCCAACTCTCCTTTCTGGATCGATTCGCGCAGATCGCTCATGAGCGCGATGCGTTCCACACTGTGCTGGTCCTGGCCAGGGTCATAGATCGCAAAGCCGCTGTCGAGGCGTTTCGCCATGTACATCGCGATATCGGCACGCTGCAGCAGGGTATTGGCATCGTTCCCGTGCACCGGGAAATGCACGATACCGATGCTGATGCCCACACTGAGGTTGTGGCCCTCTACCGAAAACGGCTGGTCGATGGCGTCGGCGATCTTGCGCGCCAACTGCATGGAATGGTCCTGTGCAGCGGCGGGCAACAGGACTGCGAACTCATCGCCGCCGAGCCGCGCGACCGTATCGGTGGTCCGCAAAACCCCCAACAAACGCTGGGCCACCTGCTTCAGCATCTGGTCGCCGATGTGATGACCCAGAGTGTCGTTGATCTCCTTGAAACGATCCAAGTCCATCATCAGCAGCCCGAACGGGCGCTTATCGCGCTGGCCACTGAGGACGGCATGCTCGAGACGGTCATACAGCAGGATCCGGTTTGGCAAATTGGTGAGCGCATCGTGCAGGGTCTGATGTTCCAGGCTGGAGGTCTCGTGCACGACTTGTTCCATCAGGTGCTGAAACTTTCTCTCCAGGCCCTGCAATTCGTCCCCGCCGCCCCCGGACAGCTGCGACAAGCCCAGGCGGCGGGAAAATTCGCCGACCCGCAAGCTCATGAACCGGATGCGGTAGGTGGTCCAAAGCAGGAGCAGGCCGAAGGCCACCACGAAGGCCAGGGCGGTGAGCAACCGCTGCCCCCGTTCGTGCGCCATTACCCGGCCTATCAACCGGCGCGTCTCCGTAGTGGAATACAGGGTGGCGAAGTGCGCCGTCAAACCGGACGCGCCGGCATGGATCGGTCCCTGGTCAACCAGCAGGTACCGGTTTCCCAACCCGGACACCAAGGTATTCGAAGGAAGCGTGGCGGGCCGGCCACTGACCAGGATGCGGCGCCCGTCCGGGCTCAGCAGGGCAAGGATGTCCCCGGACGGCTCATTTTCCTCCAAATTGCGTAGAAAGCTGCCGTCCAATGGCGAGGCCAGGACCAGGAACGCTTCCGGCACGGCGCGGCCCTGGTCCACCGGCGCGCTGGACACCAAGTAGGGTTGGCCGTCCAGGGAGGTGAGATAGGTTTGCCCCTGACTCAGACGCAGTAACCGCTGGTCAATCGCCACCAGGGCTGGCGGAGGTGCTGCGGCGCGCCCGACGTACAGCTCCCGGACCCGCCCATGCTGATCCACGAGCATCGCGTACTCGGGACGGGCCACGGCGCCCATCACCGCCGGGCTCGGAAGCCAAGGAGGCGGCAAGTCGTGGTATAAGACGGGCGCGGCAGGTGCCAGCGCTCCCTGCCAGCTCGTGGATGCCAAATAATCGTGTACCGCCTCACGGTCGGCGAATAGTACCGCGGCCTGATGGTAGGTCCGCAGCCGCCGGTCGAAGACTGCCCAGTCCCGGCGGGACTGGGCCATGGCCTGGTCCCCGAGACGGCGCTCAAAGACCCGCGTCAAGTCGTGAGCATAGAGGTAGCCGGAGGCAGTCCACACCAACAACCCGAGCGTGGCGGTCAGAATCAGCGCCTGAAGGGCGAGGGGGGCCCGCCTCCAAAAGGTCCAGACCCGGGTCAGGAACGCCATAGGAGTCCACCTGGCGGGCGCGGGATCCGCGTGGCGCAGAGATATTCGCTCATGCGCGGAACGAGGCTTCTCTCCTTGCGAAACCTATCGCCCGTTGGGATTGCTCCGGAGCTTGCGGATGCGAATGGAAGGGGCATGGGAAGAATTCAGCACCGTACCTGGGTCGTTTCTATTTGGTCAACTAATAAGATAAAGAGTTTAATGTGATTACTGAGATACATATGCCGGTGGCCTGGTTACCGGATGGGGCACCGGGTCGTGCTGCCGCCCATGCACCCGGCGGCGCACGACCGCTCAATCGGTCATAGCGGCCGGAAGATTCAAAACTTCAGCAGCTTAGCGCCCCGGCTCGGGGTTGTTACGCCCACGGCAAGCACCCAGCCGGTTACGGCGCAGGAATAGTGAGTTACATTGACGCGGATCGGTTCTTCTGCCCCCGATGGCTGAACGCCACACCCCTGGAGACCCGCCCTTGACTCAACCCAAGCCCCCGAGCCAGATCGAGCTCGGCACCGATCCCCAGGCATTCCTGGATCGATATTGGCAAAAAGCGCCGCTTCGGATACCGGGTGCCCTCCCCGGCTTCCGCAATCCCCTTAGCCCGGAGGAACTGGCGGGTCTCGCCTGCGCGGACGAAGTGGAGGCGCGACTCGTATTGGAGCGGGCCGGAGCCCGCCCCTGGGAGGTGCGCCATGGCCCATTTCAGGAGCGGGACTTCACCACCTTGCCGGAGACCCACTGGACCCTGCTGGTACAGGACGTGGACAAACGGGTCGCGCCGGTCGGCGCGCTCCGGGAAGCGTTTCGTTTCCTCCCGGACTGGCGCATCGATGACATCATGGTGAGTTACGCGCCGGAAGCGGGCGGCGTGGGGCCCCACGTGGACCACTACGACGTGTTCCTGCTGCAGGGACTCGGGCGCCGACGCTGGCAAATCCAGCGCCACCCGTCCCTGGAATGGGTACCAAGCCTGGATCTGCGCATCCTGGCGCGTTTCGAAGCAGAGGAAGAATGGGTACTGGAGCCCGGTGACCTGCTGTACCTACCACCCGGCGTGGCCCATTACGGGGTCGCGCTGGAACCCTGCATGACGTATTCGATCGGCTTCCGGGCCCCTACCCATCGCGAGTTGGTGAGCGGGTGGATGGAACAGCAGGTACTCGCGGTAGATCCGGAGTCGCGTTACTGCGATCCGCCCCTGCGGTCATCCGCCGACCCGGTGGAAATCGGCGCAGACGCCCTGGAACGGATACGGGAGATCCTGACGGAAGCCCTGCGTTGGGACGAAGACACCCTGGCGCGCTGGTTCACAGCCTTCGTGACGGAGCCCAAACCCGGTCTGGGCGGCGTCCCGCCGCGACGCCCGCTCAAGTCAGCAACCGTGCACCGACGGATCCGCAACGGCGCTGCGCTGCGCCCGGAGCCCGCCTGCCGTTTCGCGGTCACCGGCGCCCGCAACGGATACCGCTACTTGGCGGTGGACGGGCGCAGCTATTCCTATCCCGACGCATGGCATTCCGCCCTGCGCCCACTCTGTGCCGGAGGTGTTGTTCCCGCGGGCGTGTTCGCACCCTTTCTGGACGATCCGGCCTTCGTCGCGTTGTTGACCGAGCTGTACCACCACGGTGCGCTCCACGTCGGCCATGAACCCGGCTGACTTCCAGGTCCGCGCCGCGGATTGGAATACCGAGCAGGCCGCACTGCGGGCGGTCCGCACAGCGGTGTTCGTGCGGGAGCAGGGCGTCAGCCTGGAGCTGGAATGGGACGGTCGCGATGTATCCGCCATTCATGTCCTGGCGGCGGACCACCGCCAGACCCCCATCGGCACCGCACGGATGCTACCTGACGGACACATTGGACGCATGGCGGTACTGGCTGCGTGGCGCCGCCGCGGCGTGGGCTCGACGCTATTGTTGAAACTCCTCAAAGATGCCCGTGATGGCGGGCTGAACCGGGTGTTTCTCAACGCCCAGACCCACGCGGTCCCGTTCTATGGGCGGCACGGATTCCGCGTGATCGGAGACCCATTCACGGACGCTGGGATCCCGCACCTGCGCATGATCCGCGACCTGTAGGAACGTTGAGTGCGGTTCGCCCGAACACTGATCCACGCAGTGGGAAATCGCATGGCCCCGGGTCAGCGTCGGCCGGTACCACGCCCCGCCGATTGAGGGGGGCGGGGCTGGATACAAAACAGGGGGTCACCCCGATCCACCAGCCCGCTGCAACGGACCCCCGTGAGCAGCCCGGAAACCAATGCCGGAATGGACTCCCGTACACCGCCATCGTAGCGATCATAGATATCTCCGAGGGTCTCTCCCGCCTGGACCCATGCCCCCGGTTCATGCAGGGCGATAAGGATCCCGGCGACGCCGGCACTGGCGCGGCGCTCCCGCTCCGCGGTGAAATAGTGCAAATCGTCTTCCTCATCTTCGGACAGAGACTCCCCTTCCAGCACGCTGGCACGCAACAGGAACGCCACCAGGCTCCGAAACAACCGCTCGCAGTACCCCTTGTGGAGCCGCCCCGCGCTGCCCAGGATAATCTCAAAGCGGGGATTACCATCCGGCTGGATGGGCGGGTATTCCACCACCGCGGGCAAGCCGAACAAGCAGGCATCGGCACGTTCGTCGTCCGCGGGCCCGTAGAGTCGAACCTGCGGCAGTTCTTCCAGCCCCGGGTCAGGCGAGCGGATGCGGATCCGGTACGGGATTCCCGCCGCAAGGGCCCGGGTCGGATGACTACCGGCGCCGGCCGGAAATATCACGACCGGTTCGCGTAGGCGCAGGGAGGTAGCGGAATCCGCCTGGGCACAGAAATGCAGAAACGCGGCGAGCCGTGCCAGGACAAAACTCCCATTGACGTCCCCCACGCCGTCCCCGGTGAATAGCAACACCCGGGGACGCCGGCCCTGGGGCCCGAAATAACACGGGCCCGGGATCGAAGTTCCAGCGGCCCGCCCCTCCCGACCCGGGTGGATCGCCTGAGCTACGCGTACTGCCCCGCTCTTCAAGCCTTCAATGCGCACACGTCACCTCCCATCCCCGAGCGCCGCGACCCACTCGCCCCTCGTTTGCCCTTATTTAGGCCTGCAGGTTTCAGGCCATCCATAAACGGTCAACGAGCGCGGCGTCCGACCGGCGCGAGGCCGGAGCGCACTATCCGGGACCACTCCGCGCGCCAATGCGGTGCACGAGCGCTCCGGCCATAGGCGTTCCGGGGCGCCATGGGCCATAATGATCCCTGCGGGTCCGCACCCGCCCGTCACCGGAGGTCCAAGTGTCGGAATCCATCGCAAACCACCAGTGGGATGTTCTGGCCCTGGACGCCACGGCCAGGGAGATCCCGCTGGCGCTCCGTGAGGACAGCCGCAATGCGGCGCTGGCCCTTGTGAACCAAGCCCGCCACACCCTGCGCCTGTTCACCCGGGATCTGGACCCCGCGCTCTATGATCACCTTCCGTTCTTGGAAGCGGTGCGCCGGTTGGCCACCCGCGGCCGTCTGTCCGGCGTACAGATCATGATCCTGGAACCGCAACGGGTCGTGCGGCGCGGCCACCGGCTAGTCGAGCTCAGCCGACGGCTTACCACGGGGATCGAGTTGCGCCGCCCGCAACCGGAGTATCGCGACCACACCGAACACTTCCTGATCGCGGATGAGACCGGCCTTCTGTTCCGGCCGCTGGAGGAACGCTATGAGGGCTGGGCGTCGTTCCGCGCGCCGCTGGCAGCGCGTGTCTGGCTTAAATTCTTCGCCGAGGCCTGGTCCGGCAGCGAACCGGACCCAGAACTGCAACGGTTATATCTATAGGAACGGATAAAATGATCCCTGACAACCCAAAAATCACCTTGCGCCATGCCGGAACCTGGACCGCGCGCGTATTCGTTGGTCTGTCGGGACTGGCGCTCGCGATCGGCGCCGTTGCGGGACCCAGTGCCGAACCCATAGAGGTGATCCCCCTGCACTACCGCACTGCCGCCGAAGTGCTGCCGCTGCTGCGCCCGTTCCTCGCGTCCACCGGGACCTTAGCCGGTGACGGCTACCGGCTCATCGTGCGCACCACACCAGAAAATCTGCACGAGCTGACCGCCCTGCTCCGTAAGATCGATGCGCAACCACGCCTGCTGCGAATCACGGTGGAGCAGGAGTCCAGCACCACGGGTTCACGCAGCGACGTCGAAATCAACAGCGGCGGCGGAACAGACCGCTACCGGGTCACGGCTCCCCCCCAGATCGGCGACCACGCCGGCGGCGGAACAATCGATAACGGTCTCCGGGCGCGGGTCTACCGGACCGAACCCGGTTCCGGGCGCGAAGACACCCAACAGATTCAGGTATTGGAGGGTCGTCCCGCCTACATAGATCTGGGCCGCTCGGTTCCAGTGGCCGATTCCTCGCTCGTGGTAGGTGGACCGCAGCCGCAGGTGCTGAATACCCTGCGCTACCGCGATCTCACCGTAGGCTTCCAGGTGGTGGCCCGTACCGCTGGTCAGCAGGTAATCCTGAAAATCCAGCCGCAGCGGGCGACACTGAGTCCGCGCGGTGGTGGCGAAATCGACGTGCAACGCGCACAGACTACAGTCACCGGCACCCTGGGCAAATGGATCGAGCTCGGTGGCGCGGCACGCCACTCTGACAGCAGCGCGACCGGGGTTGTCTACCAGACCCGGGAATTCGACCAGGACCTGCGCCGGATCCGCGTTAAGGTGGAACTCGCGCGTTCGTCTTCCCGGGATACCGCCGGCTCGGAACCACCGTAGCGGCGCATATTCCCGGACCGACCGCGCCTTGCGCAGCGGGCGGACCTACCCACCGGCGCCCGCGACACAAAACCGTTGCGCAGCGTGGACGGAAGTCGGCCCAGGAGTTCCAGGGCAACGCCGATCAATACACCCGGCGCAGCAGTACCACCGCCAACACCAGCGCCAGGCCCGCGGGCAGGAATGCGCCAAGGGCCGGCGGCAGATTGTACAGCAGGGTGACCTGACCGGCGGTCTGATCCAGCAACTGGAACCCAATCCCTACCAGCGCCGCGGCGACCATACGTTGGCCGATAGTGACCGAGCGCAGCGAGCCGAACACGAAGGGGACCGCCAGCACTACCATCAATCCGGTCACCAACGGCACACTCAGTTTGTGCCAAAAGGCCAAGGCATAGCGTCCCGGGTTCTGACCGGTACGCTCCAGGTAGCGGACGTACTTGTAAAGCCCAACCATGGAGAGGTCCTCCGGCGGGATGATCAGGCGTTTGAGCTGCCGTGGATCGAGGCGCAGAGGGCCGACCATGCGCCGCAGTTTGTGGACCTGCAGTCCATCACCGGTATAGATCACTTGGCGCACGTCCAGCAGCACCCACTGGCCGTTTCGGTAACGGGCCTGCGGCGCGGACTCGGTTTGTTTCAACTGGTACTGGTCGTCCAACTCGTAGACAGTAACGTCGCGCAGGGCATCACCTGCAACGACATCGCCGATGTGGATGAAGCCCTCCTGGTAGCGGATCCAAATTCCCCTAGAGGTACGCAGCGCCGGCTCCCCGGTGATGGCCGATACCCGCAAATCATGAGCGTATCGTTCCGCGGGCGGTGCCAAGCCTTCCCCGAGCACCAGCGCCAGAAACATGAGCAGCGCACCCGCCTTCAACACCGGCCAGGTGATCCTGGCTACGGACACCCCGGCAGCGCGGATCACCGCCAATTCATTGTTGTTGGCCATCAATCCGAGGGCTACGACCGAGCCTAGGAGCGCGGAGACCGGGAACAGCTCCAATATCTGGCGCGGCGTGAGCAGCAGGACATAGATCAGGGCAAGAGGCAAATCGTAACGCCCTTTCCCCACGTCTCCCAGTTCCCCCAGGAAATTGGTGAAGGCGAACAGAACCACCAACGCCAGCAGAACCAGTAGAACGCTCTCGACCACTTTGCCGGCGATATAGCGGTCCAGAAGCTTCATGCCGTGCTACCGCTCCGACTCCAGCGCAGCGACAGCCACGGTTGCAACAACAACACAATGGCTACCAGCAACATCAACCCATGCACCACCCCCAGACCAGGGTCCACCGGGAGTTTTCCGCGTTCCACCCAGGATTTAGCAACACCAAGCAAATTGTAGTAAACCGCGTACACCAGAATCGCGGTGAACACCCGTGCATACTTGCCCTGTCGCGGGTTCATGCGGCTCAGTGGCACTGCCAGCAAGACCAGGATCACCGTGGCCAACGGCATCGAGAGGCGCCATTGAAACTCGGCGATATCCCATCGATTGGTGGAACGCAGCAGTTTCAAGGTGGGCGCGGCGATGCGCTGGTGTACGAATGAGTCCTGCGAGGCGCGCTGCAACCAAGTGGTGAGCTTGTCGTAACGGACCACGCGGTAGACAGATCCGGACGCGTCCGAATCATAGCGATGACCGTTCTCCAGCACAATGGCATGACGCCCGGTCTGTTCATCGAGATAGTGGTATCCCTTGCGCGCCACGTATACCTGGTCGATGCCCTTGCTCCGCATGTGCACGAAGATATCCCGCATCTCGCGCTCTTGGGCGCCGAGCCCTGCCACATAGACCACACCGCGTCCACCGATAAGCTCGTGGAAGCGGCCCGGCGAGATCCCCGCCACGCCTGCCGACGACTCTGCCTGGTGGCGCACCGAATCGGCCATGTGGGCCGCCCACGGCTTTACGAACATGGACAGGACCGCCACCAGAATGGCAAAGCCCACCGCGAGGCCCAGCACAGCCCCCAGGATCTGGCGTTCCGACAGGCCGCAGGCCGCCAGTACGGTCATCTCCCGGTCACTGTACAGACGTCCAAACGCGATCAGCGTGCCGAGATACAGGGAGATCGGAAGCAGGATATCCAGCGACGCGATGAGTTTCAGGCCGAGCAGAATGGCAACCACCCGACCGGACAAGCCGCTGGACAGCGCATCGGCCAGCAGCAAGGCGATGCGATGGCTCGCGAAGATCACTAACAGGATGGCCGTGACTACCAGGAACGGAAGCGCGATCTCGCGGACTAGATAGCGCCGTATGATCAACCTCCAACCCCCTTGCGAACGCGCACGGTGGCTACACTATAAGCGGGCTATCCCACCGGGGGAAGAGCCTGTTGCTCACCCACCCGGGTACCACAAAAAAGGGGCCATAGGCCCCTTTTTGAGCGGCGGGAGAGTGACATTCAGTCGTTCACCGCCTTGATGCTGAGACGGATGCGGCCCTGCTTATCCACCTCCAGGACCTTAACCTTCACCAGGTCACCCTCCGAGAGCTTGTCGCTGACCTTCTGGACCCGCTCCTCGGAAATCTGGGAGATATGCACCAAACCGTCCTTGCCCGGCAGGATCGTCACAAACGCACCGAAGTCCATAAGCTTCGCCACGCGTCCATCATAAATCTTGCCCACCTCCACGTCAGCGGTGATCAGCTCGACGCGGCGTCGTGCCTCCTCGCCATCGGCCTTATCCACCGACGCGATCTTGACCGTGCCGTCATCGGTGATGTCGATGGTGGTGCCGGTCTCTTCAGTGATACTCCGGATGGTCACGCCACCCTTGCCAATGACATCGCGGATCTTGTCCGGATCAATCCGGAAGGAAATGATACGCGGCGCGTATTCGGACATCTGGGCACGCGGCACGGCGATCGCCTCCTGCATGCGGTCCAGGATATGCATCCGCGCGTCCCGCGCCTGCTGCAAGGCGGTGTCCATGATCTGGCGTGTAATCCCATCGATCTTGATATCCATCTGCAGGGCGGTAATACCGGCCTGGGTCCCCGCGACCTTGAAGTCCATGTCGCCCAGGTGATCTTCATCACCGATGATGTCGGTCAGCACCGCGAAACCGTCGGATTCCTTGATCAGGCCCATGGCAATACCGGCCACCGGGGCCTTGATGGGCACACCGGCGTCCATCAGCGAGAGACTGGTCCCGCATACCGATGCCATGGAGCTAGAACCGTTGGATTCAGTAATCTCGGAGACCACGCGCAGCACGTAGGGGAACTGCTCCATGGTCGGCATCACCGCCTGGATCCCGCGCTTGGCCAAACGGCCGTGGCCGATCTCACGGCGTTTCGGGGAGCCCACCATGCCGGTCTCTCCGACGCAATAGGGTGGAAAATTGTAATGCAGCATGAACGGGTCGCGGCGCTCGCCTTCGATGGCATCAATGATCTGGGCATCACGGCCGGTACCCAGCGTCGTTACCACCAAAGCCTGGGTCTCGCCCCGAGTGAACAAGGCCGAGCCATGGGCACGGGGCAGCACACCGGTACGAATGGTGATCGGGCGCACGGTGCGCGTGTCGCGGCCATCGATGCGCGGCTCGCCAGCGATCACCCGCCGGCGGACGACGCGCTTCTCCAGCCGGTCGATGCCACCTGATATGGCCTCCGCGGTCCAGCCGGCACCATCGGTCGCGGCGAGACGGGCCACCACGTCCGCTCGAATCTCGGCGACGCGATCCTGACGCGTGAGCTTCTCTTTGATCTGATAGGCCTCGGTCAGCGCCGCCTCGCAGGCCTCTGCCACCGCGGCGCCCAAGGACTGATCTTCGGAAACGGCTTGCCACGTCCAAGGCTGCGCCCCAACTTCGGCCTTCAGTTCCTGGATAGCGCGGATCACGATCTGCATCTGTTCGTGGCCGAACACCACCGCCCCCAGCATGACGTCCTCGGCCAGCTCCTTGGCCTCCGACTCCACCATCAGGACCGCGTTTGCGGTACCCGCGACCACCAAGTCCAGCTGCGAGTCTTTGAGGGCGGTCATGGACGGGTTCAGTAGGTACTGGCCGTCCTTGTAGCCGACCCGGGCACCCCCGATCGGACCGTTGAACGGGAGCCCGGAAATCGCCAGCGCCGCCGAGGCGCCGATCATGGCAGGGATCTCGGGATCCACGTCCTTGTTCAGCGACATTACCGTCGCGATGATCTGTACTTCGTTGCGGAAACCTTTCGGGAACAAGGGGCGGAGCGGACGATCAATGAGGCGGGAGGTCAGGGTTTCTTTCTCGGAAGGTCGCCCCTCACGCCGGAAAAACCCTCCAGGGATCTTGCCCGCGGAATAGGTCCGCTCCTGGTAATTCACCGTCAGGGGGAAAAAATCCCTCCCTTCGCGTGCTTCCTTTAACCCAACCGCGGTCACCAGGACCACAGTATCGGCCATATTCACTACGACTGCGCCGCTCGCCTGTCGGGCAATCTCACCGGTCTCCAGGGTGACCATATGATCACCGTACTGGAAGCTCTTCTTCACGGGTTTCACGTTCAACATTCCTGTATCGGATATAAAACTGGAGAGGAAGGGGCGCGCTACCCGCCCGCGGACCTAGCGACGCAGACCAAGGCGGCCAATCAACTCCTGATAGCGGGCGTGCTCGGTCCGCTTCAGATAATCCAGCAGCTTGCGCCGTTGGTTGACGAGCCGCAACAGACCCTGGCGGGAATGGTGGTCGTGTTTGTGGGTAGCGAAGTGACCGGTCAGATGGTCAATGCGGGCGGAGAGCAGCGCAACCTGGACCTCGGGGGATCCAGTGTCATCAGCCCCGCGCTGATAGTCTTGTACAATCTGCGACTTCTGTTCGCTGTTGATCATGAAATGGCTCCCGACTCGGACTCCGGCTAATCGCAATCCGCTATTGTAGTCTCCAGCCTCGAGGCGCACAAGGACCCCCTCAAGCGCCGCCCACCAGACGGCGCGGTGCAACCCGCCCGTCGTCCAAAATCTGCCCTACCCCCATGAATCGCTGGTCCCGCGCGTAGAGGCGCACCCAACCGCAAGTCGGCGCGTGGGGCACCAATACCGGTTGGCCCATACGCAGGTAATAGGCCGCATCATCGGACAAACGCACGTGTGGCCAATCGGTCAAGGCGCTCTCCATGGGAAGGATCACGCTGTCGAGACGGCCCGGATCCTCGTCGGCGAGAGACTGTAACGTGTCCAGGGTCACCATCCCGGCGGCCTCGTAGGGCCCCACACCCAGCCGGCGCAGCGCGCTGACGTGGGCTCCGCAACCCAAAATTTCGCCGATATCCTCCGCCAACGTGCGGACATAGGTCCCCTTCGAACAGAGCACGTCAAATTCCAGAGTCTCCGCCTCCAGTCCCAACAGGGTCATGGTGTGTATCACCACGGTACGCGGCGCACGCTCGACCTCCACTCCCTGCCGGGCAAGCTTGTAGAGGCGCTGGCCTTGGTGTTTTACCGCGGAGTACATGGGGGGTATTTGGTCCTGGGTCCCGATGAGGCCCTTCAGAACCCGTTCGACCCGGGCCCGATCCAGGCCCACCACTGGGCGGCGCTCCACCACCTCCCCCTCGGCGTCCCCGGTGGTAGTGCGCTCTCCGAGCCGGCACCGCACCCAATAGTGCTTGTTGGCATCCAACAGGAACCCCGAGACCTTGGTGGCTTCCCCCAAACACACCGGGAGCAACCCACTGGCCAGGGGATCGAGGCTGCCGGTATGCCCCGCCTTTTGCGCCCAAAACAGACGTTTGACAATCTGCAGAGCTTCGTTGGACGTCAAGCCGGTCGGTTTATCCAACAGGATGATCCCACTGATGTTTCTACGCTTCTTACCTAGTCGGGCCATTCCCTATCGCTGCCGTGTCGCTAACATTCATCTGTGGCCTCGCCAACCGGTCTCCCAGTCAGCGTTATCGGCCGCCCTTCTTCTCGTCCTCGGCCAGCGCCTGATCGATCAAGGAACTGAGTCTGGAACCGCGCTCAATCGAAACGTCATGTTGGAAATGTAACTGCGGGATCGTACGCATCACCAGCGTCTGCGAAAGGCGCCGGCGCAGGAAACCGGAGGCATGGTTCAACGCGGTCACCACCTGGCCCACATCCTGACCTGGGCCCGGGTCGGAACTCAGCACCGATACATATACGCGGGCGTGGGCCATGTCACGGCTTACTTCCACCCCGGTAACCGTCACCCAGCCCACGCGCGGGTCTTTCACCTCGCGCTGAATCATCCCGGAAAGCTCGCGCTGGATCTGCTCGCCAACGCGCCGGGTTCGACTGAATTCCCTAGGCATGGGTTGTGGTCCGTGGGGCGCTGGGATCCGAACGGCCATCGACCCGGGACACGGCCCCGATGATGGGGCAATGCACCGCCCGATGCGCGACCTCAAACGGTCCTGGCCACCTCCACACGCTCGTACACCTCAATCTGATCGCCGGACTTGACGTCGTTGTAATTGCGCACGCCGATTCCGCACTCCATCCCGGAGCGCACTTCGTTGACGTCATCCTTGAAGCGGCGCAAAGATTCCAGTTCACCCTCGAACACCACGACATTGTCCCGCAGCACCCGGATCGGGTTATTGCGACGTACCACACCTTCGAGCACCATGCACCCGGCAACCGCTCCGATCTTGGATGACCGGAACACGTCCCGGACTTCCGCAAGCCCGACGATCTGCTCGCGCATCTCCGGGGACAACATGCCGCTCAGTGCCAGCTTGACCTCGTCGATGACATGGTAGATGACACTGTAATAACGCAGATCCACGCCGGCCTCTGCGATAACCTTGCGCGCTGCGGCGTCCGCCCGCACGTTGAACCCGACCACGACCGCGTTGGACGCCACCGCCAAGTTGGCATCGGACTCAGTGATGCCCCCCACGCCGCTGGCGACGATCTTCACCTTCACTTCGTCCGTGGACAGCTGGGTCAACGCTTCCTCAAGCGCCTCCGCGCTACCTTGCACGTCCGCCTTGATAATCAGATTCAGACTGCTGGCCTCACCCTCGCCCATCTGGGAGATCACGTCCTCCAGATTGGCGGCGTGCTGGCGGGCCAGTTTGACGTCACGGTACTTGCCCTGACGATACAAGGCGATTTCGCGGGCCTTACGTTCATCCGACACCACCGTGACATCGTCCCCGGCATTGGGCAGGCCCGAGAGCCCCAGTACCACCACCGGTATCGACGGCGTAGCTGCGTCCACCGGCTTTCCGGCCTCGTCGAACAACGCACGTACCCGACCGAACTCCTTGCCGGATAGCACCACGTCGCCCTTGTGCAGTATCCCGCTCTGCACCAGTATCGTCGCCACTGGTCCACGCCCCTTGTCGAGGCTGGACTCCAGCACCACGCCACTGGCCGGACCCTCAGCAACAGCCATCAACTCCATGACCTCCGCCTGCAGAAGGATGGATTCCAACAGGCCGTCCACCCCGTCACCGGTCTTGGCAGAGACATTGGCAAACATCGCGTCGCCACCCCATTCTTCCGGGATCACCGCGTGCTGAGTAAGCTCCTGTTTCACACGATCCGGGTCCGCGTCCGGTTTGTCGATCTTGTTGACTGCCACCACGATCGGAACTCCGGCGGCCTTGGCGTGCGTGATCGCCTCGATGGTCTGAGGCATCACACCGTCGTCAGCAGCCACCACCAGTACTACGATGTCGGTCACCTTGGCGCCGCGCGCACGCATGGCGGTAAACGCCGCGTGGCCCGGCGTATCCAGGAAAGTGACCACACCCTTGGTGGTCTGCACATGGTAAGCGCCGATATGCTGTGTGATCCCACCCGCCTCACCCGCCGCCACCTTGGTACGGCGCAGATAATCGAGCAAGGACGTCTTGCCATGGTCAACGTGGCCCATAATCGTGACCACCGGAGGACGCGACACGGCGTCGACGTTGGCGTGATGCCCCGGCACCAATTCCGCTTCCAGATCGGTATCCTTGAGCAACTTGGGCTTGTGGCCGATGTCCTCCACCACCAGCGCCGCGGTTTCCTGGTCGATTATCTGGTTGATGGTCGCCATGATACCCATGCCGATCATGACCTTGATCAGTTCCGCCGCCTTGATCGCCATCTTTTGGGCGAGGTCACCAACGGTGATCGTCTCCGGAATCGTCACTTCGCGCACGATAGGCGCAGTCGGACGTTCGAACCCGTGCTGAGCGGTACCGCTCAGGGCCACGGGCCGGGACCGGGAGCGCTTCTTGCGCCGCCCGCTCTTGTCCACCGCAACGTGGAGTTCCTGGCGCCCGTAACGGGTCTCGCGGTCGTCCTTGGCCGGTTTGCGCTTGGACGGGCGCTCGGGCGCGGCTGCCGCCGGGGCGGGCGCCGCACGCGCCTGCTCCACGGCCACCCGCTGCTGTTCACTGGCAAGCCGCGCTTCCTCCTCAGCCTTGAGCCGGGCCTGCTCCTCCGCAGCTTTGCGTTCCAGCTCCTGGCGAAGCGCCTCGGCCTCCGCCTGGGCACGTTGCTCGGCGGCGGCGCGCTCTTGCTCCTGACGGGCCTGCTCTTCGGCCTCATCCTCGCGCCGCTTGGCTTCGTCCTTCAGGATCTCGCTGCGTTTGATGTAGGTTCGTTTCTGACGGACTTCGACGTTGACCACCGTCTTGGTGGCACCGCGCCCCTGCCCACCGCTGCTGAGCCGCAACTCGCTCTGCACCTTGCGCTTGAGCGTGACCTTCTTCGGTTCCGCGGCGACCACGGAGGTTTTGCCATGCACCTCCCGCAGGAAAGTCAGAAGGCGCACCTTGTCTTTGTCACTGATGGTCTCATCCGGGGTAGAGATCGGCAGGCCCGCCTCGCCCAACTGATCCAGCAGGCGCTCGACGGGTATCCCGACCACCTCGGCGAACTGCTTTACGGTAACCTCCGGCATAACGATCCTCGATCTCAGTTCTGTTGCTGCTGCTCGTTCTCGAACCAGGGCGCACGCGCGGTCATAATAAGGTGCGCGGCCCGCTCATCTTCCACGCCGGCGAGATCCTTCAACTCGTCGACGGACTGCTCGGCCAGATCCTCCATCGTCACCACCCCGCCGCTGGCGAGCCGATAAGCCAGCTCACGATCCATGCCGTCCATCTCGAGCAGATCCTGCGCCGGTTCCACCGCGCTCAACTTCTCTTCGTCGGCAATCGCCTTGATCAGCAGAACGTCTCGAGCGCGGTTGCGCAGCTCTTCCACGATCGTCTCATCGAACTCCTCGATGTTGACCAACTCTCCGGCCGGCACATAAGCGACCTCCTCGATGCTGGAGAAACCCTCCTGCACAAGGATAACGGCCACTTCTTCGTCCACGTCGAGTTGGTCCATGAACATCTTCTGTAGTGCCTGCCCCTCAGCCTCGCTCTTCTCCTCGGCCTGGGTTTCGCTCATTACGTTGAGTTCCCAACCGGTAAGCTGGCTGGCGAGCCGGACGTTCTGACCCCCGCGGCCTATGCTCTGCGCGAGCCGGTCCTCCGCCACCGCGATGTCCATGCTGTGCGAATCTTCATCAACGACTATCGATAGCACTTCCGCCGGCGACATGGCGTTGATCACGAATTGCGCCGGATTCTCATTCCACAGGATGATGTCGATACGTTCCCCCGTGAGCTCATTGGACACCGTCTGGACCCGGGAACCCCGCATACCCACGCAGGCGCCTACCGGATCGATCCGCGCATCGTTGGAACGCACCGCGATCTTCGCCCGCAGGCCCGGATCGCGAGCCGCCGCCATGATATCGATCAGGCCTTGCCCGACTTCCGGCACCTCCAGCTTGAACAATTCCAGCAGCAGTTCAGAACGGGTACGGCTGACGAACAGCTGTGGCCCACGCGGCTCTGGATGAACCTCATATAGAAACCCCCGCACCCGGTCACCCGGACGCAGAGCCTCCCGAGGAATCATCTCCTCGCGGGGAATCAATGCTTCCGCGTTGCTCCCCAGGTCCAGAACCACCCCGCCGCGCTCCATGCGTTTGACGATCCCACTCACCAGTTCTCCGGTGCGGTCCTTATACGACTCCACGACCTGCGCACGCTCCGCCTCGCGGACCTTCTGAACGATGACCTGCTTCGCGGTCTGGGCGGCGATGCGGCCGAAAGTAATCGATTCCAGCGGCTCTTCTATGAACTGCCCCACTTCCACCTGTGAATCACGCCCACGGGCCTCTGTCAGCGGGAGCTGGGCCTCGGGCTGCTCGATCTCGGCGCCGTCATCAAGAACCGCCCAACAGCGGAACGTGCTGTAATTGCCGGTATCCCGGTCAATGGCGACACGCACCTCGATCTCCCCGCCGTAGCGCTTCTTGGTCGCCGAGGCGAGCGCGGCTTCGATGGCCTCGAAGATGACCTCCTTGCCAACACCCTTCTCATTGGAGACGGCGTCCACGACCAGCAGTACTTCTTTGTTCATGACCACGACCTCCGAACCACTCGTCTACCGCTCCGGAACCAGACGCGCCTTCTCGATCTGCTCCAACGGTATGCCGATCTCGTTCCCGTCTTCCTCGATCACCACCTGGTCGTCACGCATACCCAGCAGACGGCCGGTGAACTTGCGCCGCCCATCGAGCGCGGCCTCCACTTGGATCCGAACGCGGCTGCCGGCGTGGCGTGCGAACTGAGGTGCGTTGAACAACGGCCGGTCCACTCCCGGCGACGACACCTCCAGAACATAGTGCCCGACGATAGGCTCTTCCACGTCCAATACCCCACTTACCTGTTCGCTCACCCGCTGGCAGTCCCTCAAGGTGATGCCGGTAGTCTGATCAATGTAGAGCCGCAGCAGCGTACCACCACCGTGCGGGTGAACTTCCACTCCCAGCAGTTCGTAGCCCATGGTGCCGACCACCGGCTCCAGCAGTTGCTGCAAGTCATTCGTTGCGCCGCGCACCCTCACGACCCCGCAAACAAAAAGTGGGCACGAGGCCCACTCCAAAAACCCAACACCCTAAATCGGCTTACGCTACAAAACCGCCGACACCGCACTCCACACGCGTCCCCGCGGGCTGCGCCCCTGCGAAAGACACGGGCGCAAAAAAGGCCCTCACCGGGGCCTGCCACCGTCTACCTCTAGATGGTCGCGGGAAACCGGAACGTCGTTCAGACCGCCCCAATCCGCTTGCTAGCCCCGCTTCGGTGTACGGATTTTACACAACCAGCGGCTCGGGTTCAACGCGGGTGGTAATCCCGCACCCCGAATCCCGTCGGCCCGGCAATGACAGGATTTGTGAACACCCTCCCAAACACCAACACCGATCGTCTCTATGATGACTCTCGTCCGGCCGGCAAACCCTGGCCCCTGCCATCCTACCGACCATGAGGTCGAACGCCTGCCATGAATCCCCTGGGATCGAACGGAAAGCCGGCAACGCGCCGCGTGCCTCCCCCAACAGGTCGCGCCCTGAGACAAGATATTTATTTTATACTATTGATATCAATAACGTTCTTAACATCCGCCTGCGTACCCAGTGGTGGCGGCCCCGGCACCGGACCCACCCTGGCCCCCACCCAGATCGGCGGTAGCGTCGGGGACGGACCGGTGCAAAGCGCGACCGTCACGGTGACCGACGCCTCGGGCGCACATTCGGCCCAGACGCTCAGCGATTCCACCGCCAAATATACCGTTACTATTCCTACCGGAACCGTCTACCCGATCCGGATCACCGCCCTCGGCGGCACCGACATGGTGAGTCAGACGGCGCCGGGATTCACCCTGATGTCCGCTGCAATGTCCGCGGACCAGCGCACTGCCAACCTCAACCCCATCACTACCTTTATTGTGCGGGCCGCCGAGGCTCTGCCGGGTGGCCTGACGGCTGCCAACCTGACCCAGGCGCGTCAGGGCGTCCTGCAAGCGCTGAATTTCGGCCTGGATCCCGCCCAGGTCGCGGACCCCGTTTCCACTCCGGTGACCCCGCTGAACGTGGCCGGCGTGCTGCGAGCCAACCAAGCGGTAGCGGAGCTGATCAAGGGTACTCAACAGGCCCTCCAGGTCGGCGGGATGACCGCCAGCCAGGACGAGATCGCGCAGGCCTTGGCCGCGGATGCCGCGGACGGGAGCCTGGACGGCCGCGGACCTGCCGGTGTCAATCCCCGGATCTCGGCCACCGCCAACGTGGTATCTGCCCAGATCCTGGTGCAAACCTTGTCGAATCAGCTTCAGGTCGATGGGGTCAATGCGATGCCGGCCCTCGACAACGCCCTGCGACTCACCATGCCATCGGCGCCGGCGTCCGTGGTGATCACTAACGTGGCCACCACGGATGGAATTCTGGCCGAGGCCCAACGCGCGGTGCGCGCCGCCCGGGCGGTCTCTTCGGCTCCCATATTGGGCACCCTGGAAACGGCCCTTCAGGGCCTGCCGGCAGGCGCAACGCCCCAGCAGGTCGCCGCGGCCCTGCCCGCGGGCGTAGACACAGCATTAGCCAACGCAATCGTCCAAGTGGCCGGCGCTTCCCAGAATACCCTCGACGCCATCAACACCGCGGCCGCGGCTCCCCTCACCGTACCCGCGCCCCAGGTCGCCCTGTCCGTGACGCCGACCGCGGTGACCGCGGGCGGCTCCGCGACCTTGACGTGGTCCGCTTCGGGGGCCACCTCCTGCACCGCGGCCGGCGCCTGGTCCGGGGCCCGCGCCGCGGTGGGCAGCACGGGCACCGGCGCTCTGGGCGCCACTGCCACCTACACCCTGACCTGCAACGGCGCAGGTGGCAGCACCGCCCGGTCGGTAGCCGTGACCGTGAACTCAATTCCGGCCCCGGCCCCGGCCCCGGCCCCGGCCCCGGCCCCGACGCCGACGCCGACGCCGACGCCGGCCCCGACGCCGACACCCATCCCCACGGGCGGCGGCACGACCCCGCCACCCGCCGTGAACCACATCCCCGTGGCCGCAAATGACACCACCACCACCGGCCTCAATACGCCGATCACGATCAACGTGCTGGCCAACGACTCCGGCCTTCAGGATGTCCCGATCACCTTGAGCCTGATGGGCAGCCCGTCCCACGGTAGCGCCACCATCAATGCCGACCAGTCCATTACCTACACTCCCGCAACCGATTTCGCGGGGCAGGACCTCTTTACCTACAAGGTCACGGATGCAAACGGCGACATGGCGACCGCCACCGTCACCGTCACCGTCAACTGCACCACCTGCGCTACCGCGACCTTGACCTTGGCGTGGGACCCGAGCGCCCAAGCGGTGCAGGGCTACCGGGTGTACTATGGAAGCACGGCCACTACCGCGACCCAGCGGGTCACAGACCTCACCACGGGCTCCACTGGCTTCAATGCCTCAGCCCCCAGCGTGAAGTTCAACGCTTGGAACGACCTGCGGCTGCGGACCGGTGACCAAGTGTGTTTCCGGGTGACGGCGTATAACAATACAGGCGAGTCAGGATACTCAGCGCCCGTGTGTGCCGGCCTATGATCTGGCACGGCGCAAGCCAGGGAATCGCGGGGAGACACAGCGCTTGCAGAATCTGATCCGGGCCGTCACATTCGCCGCAGTCTGCGGCGTTTGCACAGCGGCATTCGCCGCCTCGCCCCCGTACGCGCCCAGCCCCGTTGTCACCAGCGTCAACTGGGACTTCTCCAGTCTGCGCAGTGCCGCCCCGGGTAGCGACCTCTGGCCGGTCACCTGGGCGGACGACGGCAATCTGTACACCTCCTGGGGCGACGGGGGCGGTTTCGGTGGTACCAACAGCCTAGGACGTGTGAGTATCGGGTTCGCGCGCATCACTGGGACACCCAGCAGCCTCAGCGCCACGAATGTATTTGGTGGCGTGAGCGCGCTCACGTCGGCTACCTTCGTCGGCAAGGCGGGCGGCATGCTATCAGTCAACGGCGTGTTATACATGACCCTGGAGCTGCAGGATCAATGGCTCAAACTGAAGCTCGCGCGCTCTACTGACCACGGTCAGACCTGGCAGTTCAACTCACTGACCAGCTGGGACTTCGACGAGCCGGACGGTGCCTTCAGCGACATGAGCTTCCTGAACTTCGGCAAGGATTACCAAGGGGCACGCGACAGCTACGTCTACGCCTACTCGCAAGACAAGCGCGCCACCCACGACAACGTATGGCGCACCAACACCATCGCCATGGCCCGGGTACCGAAGGACCAGGTCATGAACCGGAGTGCCTACGAATACTTCGCGGGCCTGGACGCCAGCGGCAACCCCATCTGGACAACGGCCATAAACGCGCGCAAACCCGTGTTCAGCGACCCTAACGGTGTAGGCTGGGCAGTACGCGTAGACTACGATCCCGGCATTAAGCGCTATCTGCTCACGACTTGGCACAGCTGGGACGGATCCTGGGGAATTTTCGATGCCCCAGAGCCCTGGGGACCCTGGACCACGGTCGCCTACTACGCGCAATGGATCGACAATCAGCCGAAGTTCGGCTTCAGCTTTCCGCAGAAGTGGTTGAGCCCCGACGGGCGCAGCTTCGTCATGGTCTTCTCAGGCACCGGCCCCTATGACGGCTGGAACACCGTCAGCGGGACCTTTGTGGTTAGTGCCGTCCCCGCCGCGTCCGCGCCCCCGATACCCACCGACGTGCGCCTGACTACTTCCCCCTAGGCCGTGGCACTCGCATAAATCCCAGCCGTTGAAGCCGGACCAGAGCGTTGGGTTCATCCGCGAAATGCACGAAAACTTCGCGCCATGATCAGTGGGTTCCGCGCTAAATTTTAGCGATGCAGCACTGAAACTAAGTGCTATTTCCGCTCGCCCCGCACTACTCACGGGTGTTCGTTGCACCGGTGCCTAGGCGCACCGCCCAGGTGGCAGTCGCGCACCCACCGACGCCGACGATACACTCGACGCCACATCAAAGACGGGCACAGGGACTACGCTCTGTCATGGCAAAGAAAACGCCGCAGCAGGAGATCGATGAGACAGGCCAGCTAGCCCGCAGGGAGATTCTGGTTGATCTCAGTGCGCAGATCTCGCGGACGCAGGTCTAGAACGAACAGCGCCACCGCCGCACCCGGTGCAAACCCCAGCACGTTCATGATACGGCCAATCAGCGCGAAGGCCACGGTCTGCGCGGGCGGGATCCCGGCCATGGCTAACAACAGCACCAGAATACCCTCCAACACGCCGATGCCATCCACCGCGATAGGCAAACGTGACACCAGGAGTGCCACCGATAGCGCAGCGACGAACTCCAGTGCACCGACGTGCACCCCAACCGCGAGGGCAATCAAGTACCCCATTAACAGCGAGGTCAGCTGCTCAACCACGGTCAGCAGAGTAAATACCATGAGTACCCCGGGCGTTGCGCGGTAAGCAAGATAGGCATCGCCCACGCGGACGAGTAACCGGCCTACTCTGGAATCGGATTTCTTCTGGAAAAAAGCCGCGAGCCAGCCTCGAAAAACGCCGCTGAACGACAGACCAGTCCCCACCAAAGTCAACCCGAGTACCACGACCACCGTCATCAGGAGGTCCCGGAGCTCTGTAGACTCCTGGTGGCGTGAAATCAGGTAAAGTACTGAGATCGCCGCGACCGACAGGCCCACCACAAAACCCACCAGCCGCTCCAGAACAATGGATGCGGTTCCTACGGCACCGCACCCGGTGCGCCTCCACAGCCAGACGGCGCGCAGGGCATCGGCGCCAACGGTTGCAGGGAGTATGGTGGCCCACAATGACGCGAGTGAATAGATACTCCAATTTTCCAAGAACGGCACCCGCAAAGCTTGGGCACGCAGCAATAGACCCCATTTGTAGCTCATCTGGAACCGATCTAACACGTACAGGGAATAGGCCAGGAGAATAAGGCCACCACGCGCATGGCGTACGGTATCGTAGAACTGGCCCCAGTTGACAACGTAGGCCAGAATCCCAACCGCAACAAACGAGAACAGTAGACGAGCCAGTGTGGGCCTGGAAATGGACACTGGGCCGCGCGCCTCAGCAAGCCGCCGCGGAAACGGCGCCGCGCGCAGCCGAGAGCCGCATCCCTACCCCCGCCACGACCACCATCGGGGCACACAGGACCCGGTGGCGGTGCCACCGTCCATGGTCACTCCCCCGAAAACGGTGTCCAATCCGGCTATGCACGCGCCAAACTCCCATAGTGACTCCGTTGGCCACTATAGCAGGCTATTCCTCCAAACAAACACGCACCAACGAGGGTCATAGTCGCCATACCGCGCACCGGGCGCGGCCCGGACTCCAAGCTGGGCATCGGCATGGCCCCACCTCCTATGCAGAAATCATGGGCGTGGCTATAATGATCCCAGGGGAAACAGTCCTAAAGGCTCGTGTCGATCGCATTGCGGGCGAACCGTAACGTGCGGGAACCAACAGTCCGGGGCAAGTTTCAAAAGATGCACCAAACACGTGGTGCTCCGCGCGGGACTGAAACGCAGCTGCCCCGCTAGTGTAGTGTCGCACCCACCGCCGCTCCGTGGCGTTGCGGTACACACCACCATGGGGAGTCCGCACAGTGCCTGATCTGTCGTCACTTCGGAGATTGTCCCGCTCCCTGCGGCGGCTGGGTCAAACCCATTACCCAAGATTTCTTTTCGGTGCCGGTCTCCATCCGGGTGAGATCCCGATCTTCGTCTTCCATGACGTACGGCCTGACGAATTCGCGGCCGACCTGGAGTTTCTGCGCAGAAATCACTATCGGTGCCTCAGCGCAGATGAGTACTTGGAACGTCAGGGGCGCCCGTGCACCGAGCGAGCTGTACTGCTGACATTCGACGACGCGGTTCAAAACTTCTATGACGTTACTCTCCCTCTGCTGCGGCAATACGAATGCCCAGCGACTTTGTTCGTCCCCACATTCTGGATGCGCGGCGCGGCGTCCGAATCCGAAACGGCCACCGTAGCGCCGTCGGGGCGCGATGGCTTCATGTCCTGGGATGGATTGCGTACCTGTCTGGAATCGGGGTTGGTCGACGTCCAACTCCATGGGCACCGTCACGCCCTGGTCTTCACCTCGAACCGCCTAGTCGGATTCGCCTCCCCGGAGCTGCTGCGCCGGCACCACATCTTCGACTGGCCGATGCGGCGCGAAGCCAAATGCGACGCCCTAGGCCGTCCCGCGTTGGGCACCCCGATCTATGAAGCGCAGCCCCTGCTCAGCGCTCATCACCGCATCATCGAAGACGAGGCCGCCGCCGATGCCTGCGGACGCATGGTATCGGAGGCAGGCGGTGCGATGTTCTTCGAGCGGCCGGGCTGGGCAGCCCAGCTACGGGCCGTCATCAAACAGCACCGGGGCGCGATGACACCTATTCCCCCTGGCGCCTTGCGCTCCTTCGTCGCCTCGGAATTTGAGCAGGCCGCGGCGCTCTTCGCCCGGGAGCTTGGCACCCGCCCCAGGCATCTGGCCTACCCCTGGCAGCTAGGCTCGGAGTTGTCTCTGGAACTCGCACACGAAGCCGGGCTGAGGTCGGTATTCGGCGTCGGGTTGGACTTCAGACGCATCCGCCGACTCCGTACGCCGGTCCCCGCGATTGCGCGCATCAAGGGAGAGTGGCTACGATTCCTGCCGGGCGAGGGACGCCGGCATCTGCGCGAGGTGATCCCGGAAAAAGTCCGCAGCTTCATCCGATCCCAGCACTTCGCGCACTGAGCCTGGCACGGCTAACCGTCGGATCCCAACACCGGTATTTTTACGCCTATGGAAACATCCCCATGAGCACAAAACAAATCCGAAGCCGAGTGATCTGCGTGATGGGCCGGCCATTGGATCAGGATGACGGGATCGGCGTCTACACCCTGCAATTGCTGCGCAACATGTTGCAACTGGATCCTGCCAGCCGCTACGTCATACTGCTGCGAACACCGAAGCACGCTGCTACATTCCAATCGTATCCCAATGCAGAAACCCGCGTGATTCCGGCCCGTGTAAAGCTGTGGTGGGATCAGATCAGCGTAGCCAGGGCGGCTCGGTCAGTGGGCGCCGACATCATCTTCAACCCGAAATTCTCCATCCCGTTCCTATCGATGCGCCCAAGTGTCTTCGTCCTCCATGGATCTGATTGGTATGTTAACCCCGGGAACTACACGTGGTGGGACAACCTCTACATTCGGGTAATGTTGCCTCTGTACTGTCGCAAGGCGGCCAAACTGCTCTCGATATCCGATATCGCCTTGGCGGACATGGTTAAGTACGCCAACATCGACGCCACTAAGGTCACTCCGAGCTACGCCGCACCGGGACCACACTTCCGGCCTATCAATGATCGTACCGCGCTGCAGGCATTCGCACAGCGCCATCACCTTCCGGAGCGCTTCATCCTTACCGTCGCACGGGCCTACCACACCGGGCACGGTGGGGTTCTCGAATACCCGGGCGGCAACAACGAGAACCTCATCGGCGGCTACCGACGATACCGGGCCGCCGGCGGCCGACTCCCCCTGGTGGTCGTGGGGCGGGACATCGATGCCTATCTGCACCGACGCGGATTCGATGAAACCGCCCTGGAAGGCGTATATTTCACCGGGTTCATCCCCAACGAGGAAATCGTCCACGCGTACAACCTCGCGGACTTCTTCATCCTCTGCACCTTGTATGAAAGTTTCCCGCTGCCTGTTACCGAAACCATGGCCTGCGGGTGCCCAGCCATCCTGCCCACCACGGGCGGCTGCAGGGGTGTGGCACAGGAAGCAGCACGTTATATCGATCCCCATGACGTCGATGACATCGGAAACGCAATGACCGAATTGGCCGGCTCCGAAGATCTGCGGTCACGAATGCGCGACGCCGGACTACGACGGATACAGGAGTTCACATGGGCAAAGACCGCCGAGCGCACGCTCGGCGTCTTCGATTCGCTGGCATCCCGTGCCGGTTGACCAACAACAATAACCGCCGATCAACGATCACCTCCAACACCGCTTGCGGATAGCCTGCACGTGACTACGGCCCGAACCGAAAGCACGGCCGTTGGACCGGGCCAGTACGGATATGCCTAGCTACGGATTCCGTGCGCGGAAATACGCTACGCCCATGACACCCTGCCTTTCGTGGGCATTGAAGACACACAGTTCATATCGGTTCCATCAAGAATGCAACACCACACTAGCGCGCCCCATGTGTTAGAGTGTTTTGACAGGGGGGCTCGCGGCCATCCACGATGGCAGGCGGGCAGTTAGGCTAGGATGCAACGCCGATACCAGTGGTCCAGTTCCGCAACGTACTGCACGACGCTTTCCCATAGCGTGAAGAAAGTAGATCAACTAATCAGAGGAGGTGAATCATGATTAGAAGACAAACACGAACCGCCCTGGCGCTGCTGCTCGGGCTGCTGACGTGTGTACTTGGAGTCGCCGCTCGTGCGGACAGCACCGAAGGGGGTCCCGCCGTACACCGTGTCCACGGTCCACTCTCTGTCATGGTGCTGGGGTCCAGTGGCCCTATGCTGCAGGCGAGCGGTAGGGCGAGCGCCGGCTACCTGGTGTTTACGGACGGTCAGCCACGGGTGTTTATGGATCTGGGCAGCGGTACCTTCAAGAGCCTTGCCATGAGCGGTACCCATGTCGCGCAAGTAAACTATATCCTGCTCAGCCATTTGCACATTGACCACACCGCAGATCTTCCCGGGGTGATCAAGGGCATATACTTCGACGGCCGGGAACAGGGCGATCCTCACACGGCACCAATCCAGGTCTACGGCCCGGGCACGGATAACCCGATGTTCCCATCCACCACCCAGTTCATGGACGGGTTGTTCGGGCCGACGGGTCTGTTCCGCTACCTCCGTTCCTTCGTGGATGGTGCGGACGGTCCTCCCGCACTCGGGGTGTTCGGTTATCAAGCTCACGATCTTTCGCCAGTGTTCCAGGGCGCCACGGTCAATACGATCGTGAACGAAAACGGGTTGGTGATCAAAGAAATCGCGGTGGACCATTTGGAAGCCCCAGCCGTTGCCTACCGCATAGAGTACAAGGGGTACAGCATCGTCTACTCGGGCGATACGCACTCTACTACCGACAATATGGTGAAGCTAGCTCAGGGCGCTGACCTTCTGATTTACGACACGTCGATCCTCGACAACCAGCCGCCGCCCTCCTCGCCATTCGCCAAGCGGCACACTACGCCGACCCGGATGGGACAAGTGGCGGCTATGGCCAATCCACGCGAACTCGTGCTTTCGCACCTGACCCCGATCAGCGCGCCAAACGTGCCACTAATCAAGAAAATCATTCGGGCGCAGGGATACACTGGAAAAATTAGCGAAGCGCACGATCTTAAGGTATACAACGTAGGCACAGACGACTAGATCAGCGGCTTTTACGCGAGTCCGCTGCACAGCGCCCCGGGGACGGACGAACATCGTCGGTCACCGGGGTTTCTTTTTGAGAAATAAGGGGGACACCTCGGCCTCGAAGCGACACGCCTTGGCTATCGCGCTCTTGAGGTTGTCAGGGACCAGGAGCACGGCCGCGCACCGCATGTGCTCGAAGGTGCGAACATTGGGGCCGATCCAGTCCACCAACTGCTGGGGCTAGGTCGCCTCGGCGTAGACGTCGGATCCTCCAAGCACGGCAACGAAGATCAGCGCCTCACGGACCTCGCCGGTGTCGAACTGGAGGATGGGGACCGTGTCGCCGCTGTAGTCCCTCAAAGCGCGATCCTTTATGCAATCTAACGATTGCCTGCAACTGTAAAAATGGTCGGTGAAAAATAAGAATCGTTTGTCGCCGACCCCTTTTCCCATGACCTCGCCGCTGCCACAACCAGCGGCATTGGACGCTGTTCGCTCTTGACACAGGGCCGGCTAATGGGCGTTCGCTTTGGTCCGCTCAGGCATCCTAGTGATTGAGCAATGTACCGTTCTTCAGCAACCGAATAGCTCGCTGCGCTCTTAGGTCACCCTGCGCCGCGGCCTTGCGCCACCAATACAAAGCGCGGGCGCGGTTTTGGGCCACGCCGGCGCCTTTGTAGTAGGTAACCGCGAGGGAGTCCTGTGCCGCAGCCAAGCCCTGCGACGCGGCCCTCTTAAGCAAGTCGACAGCCTTGCCATAGTCCTGCGGCACACCCTGACCTTTGTAGTACATGACCGCTAAGTAATATTGCGCTGCAGCGAGTCCCTGTGCCGCGGCTTGTTGGCACCAATGCGCGGCCTTTCCATAGTCCTGCGGAACCCCCTGGCCCCTGTAGTACATGACCGCTAGGTAGTATTGCGCTGCAGCGAGTCCCTGCGCCGCGGCTTGTTGGTTCCAATGCGCCGCCTTGCCAAAATCCTGCCGTACACCCTGCCCATTGTAGTACATGAGCGCGAGATTGAATTGCGCTCTAGCGAATCCCTGCTCCGCGGCCTGTTTGGACCAATGCGCTGCCTTGCCAAAATCCTGCGGCACACCGAGCCCATCGTGATAATCGGCCCCGAGACTGAATTGCGCCTGATCGAAACCCTGGGTGGCAGCCTTCCTGTACCAGTAGTTGGCTTTCTCGTAGTCCTTGGGTACACCTAACCCCTCGTGGTACGCGACTCCGAGATTGTACTGTGCTCGGACAACACCCTGTGTCGCAGCCTTTCTCCACCAGTAGACGGCCTTGGCATAGTCCCGTGGTACGCCCCGCCCCATTTCATATTCGATACCAAGACTGTACTGCGCTTCCGGAAATCCTTGCGCCGCGGCCATTTTCCACCAATGAATAGCACGCGCAGCGTCCTGTGGTACACCGGTCCCATTGTAGTAGTCGAGGCCGAGGCTGTACTGCGCCATCGCATCCCCTGCTCTGGCCGCACTTTCCAATTCCCGTGTCTCGCTCGGGAACTCGGGGGGCGCGGCCCCAGCGGATTGCGATCGTTTATAATCGAGCCCCATCGCATCAATATCCTTTAGGGACATGATCGGAGCGTACATAATTTCCGAAATGTCTGACGTACGTGCAAGGCCGAAGTACTGCTCCCCTATGGCTCGTTTTACCATCTTGTATATACGAAGTCCGACTTGTGCTCGAGTACTCTTCGCAAGCGTGGTTGATCCGAACATTCGAGCGATTGAAATGACGGACGTGCGCGTTATCCGGTCATTCCTCGCAAACAGAAAACGAAGTGACTGAGACGAGTCATTTATGTCACGCGTCGTGAGCGCGATGACGACAAGCTTTTTACTCGTATCCGGCAGCCGCAGCCCGACCTCATGTGCTCGCGCCAGGATATCCCGGACCGCCAGTTGAGACTGATTTGGAAGCGGATGCATATCTCCGATTCCCATCGGCAGCGATGCGCGTACGTGAATCTTCAGTTCCTTACTTAATTCGTGCGCCAGCTGCACGGTATATTTATATGGAAAGTCACCTATGGGTAGTAAATAGACGTCCGTCGGTGGCCCCAGCGTCTCAGGTTTTATGGGTTGTGACTGGCCGGCACAGCCCGCCACGAATAACAGAACGAGAACCGTGACGATTCCACGCAGACGTCTAGCGCACATATTGCTCTCATTTATGTTTTCTGTGTAATTAGGATTGTACCGTCCCATCACTCAGCCCAAGTGCTAAAGAGGGCATTCAAATATTGTTCATATTTTGATTCCGATTCCGAGGACGGTATATC
>NCBI01000019.1 GCA_002255365.1 Chromatiales bacterium 21-64-14 | reverse complement strand
GTGGTGGCCCTGCGCGCCGTGGAGACGGTGGATTTCATGACCGCGCGCTGGGCGCATCTGCCCTATGAATTCCTGGATCTGGTCTCGCGCCGGATCATCGACGAGGTGGCGGGCATCTCACGCGTCGCCTACGACATCTCCGGCAAGCCGCCAGCTACAATAGAGTGGGAGTGACCGGCACTGGCAGGCAAAGACTGGCATCTGCAGACACTAAAGAGAAAGCGCTATTTACTATAGATGCAGCAAGAATAAATTCTTTTTTCAGCTACGTCCGTAACCAGTTTTCCACTTTCAGTCGTGGCACTCTTGAAAATTCCCCGACATTGGCGGTCACAAGCGTAAGGTTACATGCGAGGGCATGTGCGGCAATCAGTAGATCATTTGGCCCGATGAGGGTTCCCTGACGTGTGAGGTGATGGCGTATTGCTGCATATTGGTGGTCGGCAGGGGATTCCAGTGGCAGCATTTCCAATGCTGAGAGGATCAAGTCGATACGCTCCACAAGTTTTGCCGAGTTTGACTTGGCCGCGCCATAACGGAGTTCTGCAGCGACAACGATACTGGTGCAGACTCTATCCTCGCCTGCTTTGGTGATCTGTGCCGATACCTCACCCTGTGGATTTCGAACCAGATCGGACAGGATGTTGGTGTCCAGCAAATACGCAAGTGATGCACTCACAGTTGCACGTCATTCAGTGGAGGCAGGTCATCATCGATATCGGGGAAGGGTTCAGTCAGGGGATCCAGGGAGGCCAGCAGTGCCAGCAGCTTTCCCTTGCGGATCGGCTCCACGATCAGGCGGTCACCTTCTTTGTGGATGATTACTTCCTCGCCCTCCAGTTCGAACTCGCGAGGGATTCGTAGTGCCTGATTGCGCCCGTTACGAAAGAGGCGGGCATGGCGTTCAGGAGTTGACATTAGGGTATCCTCTGGCTTGTGGCATATGTCAAAGCATATGCCTAGAAGGCCGTCAAGTCAACTGGCAGGGCACTTTTTTGTTAGGCCGCATTGGCCTGGAAATACATACATTATCACTAGTGTCTGGTTAAGAATCGAGTAGATTCAGTTGGTTACAAAACACATCATCGTCGCATCTGTGCGCGGTGTCGAGAAAGTTCTTGTTTAAGGGGATTTTCTCGAACAGGGTGACGGAGAAAACCTGTAGCAAAGTGTAGAGCGAGACATCCAGGTTGAGCCGCTTCTTGACGATGGCCACGAGCACATACACCGACACGGCGGTCCAGATTTGGGCCTTCACGGCATTCTCCGAGGTGCCGAAGAACTTCTTAATGCGCAGGTGCTGCTTGATCGTGTGCGGCGTGGCTGGTGCAGTCGGGGGTGCCGCTGATGCAGGTGCGCGATCTGCTGCGGCACACCTCGTACCAGGTGACCGAGAAGTATGCGCACCTGGCACCCGAGCAGGTGCGCAGTGCGGTGGCGGTGTTGGATCAGAAGTACGCGAGCGATCCGCGGGAAGTGTTCCAACTGCTTGGAAGCAAGACCAAAAACGCAAGTACGTCACGTTTTGGTCACGTTGGGCCCCGACTGCGGGTGATCCGTGGTGGTAAGCAATAAAAAACAGTAGTGAAAGCAGGTGGATGGGTTGGTGGCTACGGGTGGACTCGAACCACCGACCTCAGCATTATGAGTGCCGCGCTCTAACCAGCTGAGCTACGTAGCCAGGAATATCAATACTATATAACAGGGATGGGAGCGGCATTTTCGGTGCCCGGCCCGGGGATGTCAAGGTACGGCCCCCGGCCCGCCCGGCCCCCTAGACGTTGAACCGGAAGTGGACCACGTCGCCTTCCTGCATTACGTACTCCTTGCCTTCCACGTGCAGTTTGCCGGCGTCCTTGGTGCCGTGCTCGCCCTGGTACTGAATGTAGTCGTCATAGTGGATCACTTCGGCGCGGATGAATCCGCGCTCGAAGTCGGTGTGGATGCGCCCGGCGGCGCGCGGCGCGGTGGCGCCGGCCTCGACGGTCCAGGCGCGCACTTCCTTGGGCCCGGCGGTGAAGAAGGTGCGCAGGCCGAGCAGGTGGTAGCCGGCACGGATGAGCCGGTTGAGGCCCGGCTCCTCCAGGCCCATGGAGGCGAGGAATTCGGTGCGGTCGGCGGGCTCGAGTTCGACGATCTCGGCCTCGATGGCGGCGCAGATGGCGACCGCCTCGGCGCCCTCGTTCTGGGCGCGGTCGCGCACCCGGTCGAGATAGGGGTTGGCGCGGAATCCGTCCTCGGAGACGTTGGCCAGATAGAGGGCCGGCTTGAGGGTGAGCAGGTGCAGCTCGCGCAGCAGGATGCGCTCCTCGTCGCTGTAGTCTAGTGATCGGGCGGGTTTGCCCTGGTCGAGGGTGGCGCGGATGCGCTCCAGCAGGGCGGCGCGCGGGATGGCGTCCTTGTCGCCCACCTTCGCGGCCTTGCCCACTTTGGACAGGGCGCGCTCGACGGTGTCGAGATCGGCGAGCGCGAGTTCGGTGTCGATGACGTCGATGTCCGAGAGCGGATCCACCTTGCCGGCGACGTGGATCACGTCCGGGTCCTCGAAGCAGCGCACGACATGGGCGATGGCGTCGACCTCGCGGATATGGGCGAGGAACTGGTTGCCGAGGCCCTCGCCCTTGGAGGCGCCGGCCACCAGCCCGGCGATGTCGACGAATTCAATGGTGGTGGGCACGATCTGCTTCGGGTGGACGATGGCGGCCAGTGCGTCGAGGCGCGGGTCCGGCACCGGCACCACGCCGACGTTGGGATCGATGGTGCAGAACGGGTAGTTCTCCGCCGCGATGCCCGCGCGGGTGAGGGCGTTGAAAAGTGTCGACTTGCCCACGTTGGGGAGTCCGACGATGCCGCATTTGAAGCCCATGGAGGGTTCCTTTCAGGAGTTCGTTCCGGCACGCGGCGATCTTGCCTGCGGCCGCACCCGGTTAGGGCGCGCTATGGAGCTGCTGTACTGCGTGTTCCCACGCGCCGTTGGCCAGGCTCGGCAGGATGCCTAGCCCCTGCTCGATGGCGTGCTCGATTTGATCCCGATCGGTGCGCGAGGGGGTGCTCAATACGTAGTCCACCATCTGTTCCCGGCCCGCGGCGCGTCCGATTCCGATGCGCATGCGCAGGTAGTGCTCGCTGCCCAGGGCGCGGGTGAGGTCCAGCAGGCCGTTGTGGCCGCCCGCGCCGCCGCCCGATTTCAGGCGCACGGTGCCGGGCGGGAAATCCAGATCGTCATGCACGACCAGGATCCGCTCCGGCGGGATCCGGTAGTAACTCGCGAGCGCCACCGCCGCGAGGCCGCTGCGGTTCATGTAGGTGAGGGGTTTGAGCAGCCACAGGGGCTGGCCTTCCACCTCGACCCGGCACACCTCGCCGTGGAACTTGGCTTCCGTGCGGAACCGGCCCCGGTACTGGCCGGCTACCGCATCGGCAAACCAGAACCCGGCATTGTGCCGGGTGGCCAGATACTCGGGGCCGAAATTGCCAAGCCCCACCAGCGCCGCGATGCCCGCCTTGGCCTCAGAGGACAACGGCGCCACCGGCGGCCGGCATCAGGATGCCTGGGGCTTGGTGTCGCCCGCCGGTGGCGCCGCGCCGGTGGCCGGAGCACCTGCCGCGGCGGCCGCGGCCGCGGGCTCGGGCTCGACCGCGGTGCGGGGCAGGTGGATCGATACCACCGGCTGATCGTGATCCGCGCCGTGCATGAGGTCGACGAGCGCCACACCCTCGGGCAGGGTGAGCTCGGCGAGGTGGATGGTCTGGTCGAGTTGCGTCTGAGACAGATCCACTTCGATGTATTCCGGCAGATCCTTGGGCAGGCACTCCACTTCCACTTCCGACACCTGGTGGCTGACCACGCCCCCGCTCTGCTTCACGCCCGGCGCGATGTCGGCATGGGTGAAGTGCAAGGGCACGTGTACGCGGATCACCTCGGTCTCGCTGACGCGCTGCAAGTCCATGTGCAGGATCTGCAAGCGGCTGGCGTGACGCTGCAGGTCGCGCAGGATCGCCTTCTCTTCCCGGCCCGCTACCTTGACGGTGAGGATGTGCGAATAGAAGGCCTCATGGCGCAGACGCCGCAACACCTCGTTGTGGTCCAGCACCAGCGGTAGGGATTCCGTGCCGCCGCCGTAGAGGATGGCGGGCACCTTGTCCGTACGACGCAGGCGGCGGCTCGCACCCTTCCCCTTGTCGCTGCGAACTTCAGCGTTCAGTTCAAATTCGACTGCCATGGTCTTGCTCCTATCGAATGCGCCGCTACCGCGGCTGGTTCCCACCCCCGCGACCAGGGGCGGGCTGGTTGGCCTGGGGCGCCCGCGGTCCGCGCGCGCCCCAGGCCGTATAACGATCAATCCATAAATAATTCGCTCACCGATTCATCGGTGTGGATGCGCAGCATGGACTCGGCGAGCATTTCCGCGATGCTGAGCTGGCGGATCTTCTCGCACGCGCGCGCCTCGGGGCGCAGCGGGATGGTGTCGGTCACCACGACTTCGTCCAGTTCGGACGCCGCGATATTCGCCACCGCGGGGCCGGACAGCACCGGATGGGTGCAGTAGGCCACCACTTTTGGGGCGCCGTTGCGCTTCAGCGCCCGCGCCGCCGCGCACAAGGTGCCGGCGGTGTCCACCAAGTCATCCATCAGTACGCAGGTGCGTCCGCGCACATCGCCGATGATGTGCATCACCTTCGCCTCGTTGGGCCGCGGGCGGCGTTTGTCGATGATCGCCAGCTCGGCGTCGTCCATGCGCTTGGCGATGGCCCGGGCGCGCACCACGCCGCCGACATCCGGCGATACCACGATCGGGTTCGGGTACTTCTGGCGCCAGATCTCCCCCAGCAACACCGGGGAGGCGTATACGTTGTCCACCGGCACGTCGAAAAAGCCCTGGATCTGATCCGAATGCAGGTCCACGGTGAGTACCCGGTCGGTGCCGGCGGTGCCGATCATGTTCGCTACCACCTTGGCGCTGATGGGCACGCGTGCCGCGCGCGGGCGCCGGTCCTGGCGTGCATAACCGAAATAGGGGATCACCGCGGTGACCCGGTACACCGAGGCGCGCTTCAGCGCATCCACCAGCACCAGCAACTCCATCAGGTTGTCGTTGGTGGGGGTGCAGGTGGGCTGGATCACGAACGCGTCGGCGCCGCGCACGTTCTCCATGATCTCCACCATGACCTCGCCGTCGCTGAAGCACCCGACGATCGCCTTGCCCAGGGGCACCCGCAGGTGATTGACCACATCCTGCGCGAGTTGTGCGTTGGCGTTCCCTGTGAAGACCACCATTCGGCCGTCGGTCACGGTGATGTCCCGTCTGTGTCGGCGTTTGCGGATGCGCGGCCTGCCGATGGCGGCGCCCCGCTCGGTCCCGACGATTTGGTCCAACAACTGGCTGGGGCGCCAGGATTCGAACCTGGGAATGCTGGGATCAAAACCCAGTGCCTTGCCGCTTGGCTACGCCCCATACGGGATCGCTGAACGATGGATGCGGAATGACGGCGGGTCCGGATCTCCGGATCCAGCCTCCCTCATTTCGCATCCATCGCATCCAGCAACGGGGAGCGGTTCAAACCCCGTGCCACGAAACCGTTCCACCCAGCGGGCAACGCCGCCATAACGGCTTCGGCGTGAGACCGCACCGGATAGCCGGCAAACACGCAGGCACCAGTGCCGGTCAGGCGTGCCGCGCCATGCCGACTCAGCCACGCGAGGGCTTGGTCCACCTCGGGATAACGCGCGCGAACCACCGGCTCGCAATCGTTTGTGGTTGTCCCGGCTAGGAAATCGGTAATTGTGATGGGGACGGAGTTGCGTGTCAATTCCGGCGCCTGGAAGACCTCGCGGGTGGAGACCAGGACCGCGGGCACCAGCACCAGGTACCAGGGGGTCTCCAGTTCCAGCGGGGTGAGCTGCTCGCCCACGCCCTCGCCCCAGGCGGCGTGGCCGCGCACGAACACCGGCACGTCGGCGCCCAGGCCCAGGCCCAGCTCCGCCAGGTGTTCCACACCCAGCCCGAGGCCCCAGATCCGGTTCAGCGCCACCAGGGTGGTGGCGGCGTCGGAACTGCCCCCCCCAAGGCCGCCTCCCAGCGGCAGGCGCTTGTCCAGGTGGATCTCCACCCCGCGGCGGCATCCGGTGGCCTCCTGTAGCCGCCGCGCGGCGCGCACCGTGAGGTCTTGGTCCTCGGGGACCCCGGCCGGCCCGCCGTTGCGCCGCACCGCGGCGTCAGGGCGCGGCGTGAAACGCAGCTGGTCGCAGCGGTCGAGAAACTGAAAGACGGTTTGCAGGCGGTGGTAGCCGTCCGTGCGCCGCCCGACGACCCGCAGCAGCAGGTTCAGCTTGGCTGGCGCGGGCCAGGGGAAGGCCGGGTCCGCCGCGGGCCCGGTTTTGGGGGGGGTAGGCATGGGGCCTAATGGTGCGGCAGGGCGCGGGCCAGCGTCCAGACCTCGATCCGCTGCGCCCCGGCGCGGCGCAGGACCCGCGCCACTTCGTGCGCGGTCTGACCGCTGGTCACCACGTCATCCAGGATCACCACGTGCCGTGCCCGGAACCCGGGCGCGACCGCGAAGGCGTTGCGCAGGTTGGCGCGCCGCGCCTTGAGGGACAGGCCCGACTGCGCTGCGGTGGGCCGCACCCGCCGGCAGCTCGCCGCATCCACCGCCACCCCCAGGTGCTGGCCCACCGGGCGCGCCAGTTCCAGGGCCTGGTTGAATCCGCGGGTCCGCAACCGTGCCCGGTGCATGGGCACCGGCACGATGCAGTCCGGGTGCGCGCCGCCACGGGCCGCCAGGCGTTCCGCCAGCAGCTCGCCGAGCAGCCGCGCCAGGGGCAGCCGGCCGCGGAATTTCATCTGCTGGATCAACCACGCCACTGGGTCGGCGTACTGAAACGCGGCGTGCAGGGCGTCGAAGGCGGGGGGGCGGCGCAGGCAGCGCCCGCAGGGAACGGGTACGCCGGGCCCGGTCCGGGCCAGCGGCACCCCGCACACCGGGCAGCCGGGCGCGGCGGCGGGGAGATCGGCCTGACAGCCGGGGCACAGGTCGCGGTTGGGCGGGGCGCTGGCGCGGCACAGTACGCACGGGCTCGGCCACCAGAGGGTTCGGGCATTATGTAGCCAGATGTCGACTCGTTGCCGCGCGCGGGTTGACAGCCATTCCATGGGCGATATAGTCCCCGGCGATAGGGGCCCATTCCGTGGCCCCAGCCCGCAGGAGTATACCGATGCCGCCCGCTACCAAGCCAGCCGCCTTCCGCGACCCGGTGCGCCACGACTGGACGGTGGCGGAGGTGCGCGCGTTGTTCGATCTGCCCTTCGCGGACCTGCTGTATCAGGCCCAGGGCCTGCACCGCCGGTATTTCGATCCGAACGGGGTGCAGATCAGCACGCTGCTCAGCATCAAGACCGGCGCCTGCCCCGAGGATTGCGGCTACTGCCCGCAGAGCGCCCACTATCGGACCGGACTCACCGCGGAACCGCTGTTGGACGCGGACGCGGTGGTGGCGGCGGCGCGCGCGGCGCGCGAACGCGGGGCGAGCCGTTTCTGTATGGGTGCGGCGTGGCGCAGTCCGAAAGAGAAGGACTTCCCGCGCTTGTTGGAGATGGTGGAGCAGGTGAAGGCCTTGGGCTTGGAGACCTGCATGACCCTGGGCATGCTCAGCGCGGACCAGGCGCTGCGGCTGCACGATGCGGGACTCGACTACTACAACCACAATCTGGATACCTCGCGCGAATTCTACGGCGCGGTGATCACCACGCGCACTTATGACGAGCGCTTGGAGACCCTGGGCCACGTGCGCGACGCGGGTATGCGGGTGTGCTGCGGCGGGATCATCGGCTTGGGCGAAGACGTGGACGATCGTGCCGCGCTGCTCCAGACCCTGGCGACCCTGCCCCGGCATCCGGAGAGCGTCCCCATCAATCAGCTGGTGGCGGTGGAGGGCACGCCGCTGGCGGATGCCGCGCCGCCGGATCCCCTGGACTTCGTGCGCACCATCGCGGTGGCGCGCATCCTCATGCCGCGCTCCATGGTGCGTCTGTCGGCCGGGCGCACCGACATGAGCGATGAGCTCCAGGCCCTGTGTTTCCTCGCGGGTGCCAACTCGATCTTCCACGGCGAGAAGCTCCTTACCACTGGCAACCCGGAGGCCGACCAGGACCGGCGGCTGTTCGAGCGCCTCGGGCTGCACCCGCTCTGAGTGCCTATGGGGTCCTTGGAAACTGCGTCCACGCGGGTTACGGCCGCTATGCGGGGATTGCCGTGAACGATGGCTTTACCACTGCCTTGCTCGAAGACCTGGCACAGCGCGAGCGCGCCGTACTGTACCGTGCGCGACGCGTGCGCACCGGGCCACCGGGCGATCTGATCCACGCCGGTGGGCGCGAGTATCTGGCGTTCTGCAGCAACGACTATCTGGGGCTCGCCGCGCATCCGGCGGTGCGCGATGCCTGCATCGCCGGTGCCCGTGAGTATGGCGTGGGCAGCGGCGCCGCCCATCTCATTACAGGTCATTGCGCGGCCCATCATGCCTTGGAGGAAGAACTGGCGGCCTACGTGGGCCGGCCGCGGGCGCTGCTGTTCTCCACCGGCTACATGGCCAACCTGGGCGTGGTCGATGCGTTGCTGGGGCGCGGCGATCAGGTGCTGGAGGACCGGCTGAACCACGCCTCGCTGTTGGACGCCGGGCGTCTGTCCGGTGCGCGCTTGGTGCGTTATCCGCACGGCGACGCCGCGGCGCTGGCGCGTGCGCTGGCGGCGGGCACGGCGCGGCGCCGGCTGGTGGTCACCGATGGCGTGTTCAGCATGGACGGGGATCTGGCGCCGCTGCCGGAGCTGGCGCGCGCGGCGCACGCCGCCGGGGCGTGGCTGATGGTGGACGACGCGCACGGCCTGGGGGTGGTGGGGGAACAGGGCGGCGGCGTCCTGGAACACTTTGGGCTCGGCATGGATGCGGTCCCGGTGCTGATGGGCACGCTGGGCAAGGCGTTCGGTACCTTCGGGGCGTTCGTGGCCGGCAGCGCGGCGTTGATCGAGTCCCTGATCCAGCACGCGCGCACTTATGTCTATACCACCGCGCCGCCGCCGGCCATGGCGGAGGCCGCGCGCGCCGCCCTGGGCGTGGCGCGCGCGGAACCCTGGCGCCGCGCGCGCTTGCATGCGCTGGTGCAGCGCTTCCAGGCCGGGGCGCGCCGCATCGGGTTGCCGGTGACCGGCAGCACCACGCCGATCCAGCCCCTGATGGTGGGTACCGCGCGTGCCGCGCTGGCACTTTCCCGGGCGTTGGAAGACCACGGGCTGCTGGTCACCGCAATCCGACCGCCGACGGTCCCGGCGGGGACCGCGCGCTTGCGCGTCACGTTCTCCGCGGTGCACGAGGATGCGCACGTGGACCGTTTGCTGGAGGTCCTGGAGATCGAGTGGCGCAAGCAGTTCCCGGACGGGATCCCCGGCGCGTCATGACGCTCCACGTGGAGTGCCGGGGCGCCGGTCCCGACGTGGTGCTGATCCACGGCTGGGGTCTGGACGGCAGCATCTGGGATACCACCGCGGCGTGGCTCGCGCCGCGTTTCCGGCTGTGGGTCGTGGACCTTCCGGGCCATGGATTGAGTCCGCTGGCGGACGCGCGGGCGTTCCAACTGGACGCCGTGGCGGACGCGGTGCGCGCGGCGGTGCCGCCGGGGGCGGTGTGGGTGGGCTGGTCCCTGGGCGCCTTGGTCGCCATGGCCGCGGCCGTGACGGGCCCACACGCGGTGGCGCGCCTTGCACTGGTGGCGGGGACGCCGCGTTTCACCTGTGCGCCGGACTGGCCCTACGGTATCCGCGCCGACGTGTTGGATACCTTCGCGGCCGATTTGGAACGCGACTACGAGGGGACGTTGAACCGCTTTCTCAGCTTGCAGACCCGCGGCAGCGCCGCCGCGCGGGCGACCCTGCGCACGTTGCGCCGGCGCCCGGTCCGCCACGCGCCGGCGCTGGACGCGTTGCGCGGCGGGCTCGCGCTGCTGCGTGACACCGACCTGCGCGCGCGGCTCCACGCGCTTTCCGTGGAGACCCTGGTGCTGGCGGGCGGGCGGGACACCCTGGTACCGGCGGCGGCCTCTCAGGCACTGGCGCGGGCGTTGCCGCGGGCGCGGATCGAGATGTTTCCCGAGGCGGGCCATGTGCCGTTCTTATCCCACCCGGCGGCGTTCCATGCAGCATTGGAGGGTTTGCTCCATGGGTGAGGCGGCGCCGCCGGGGATCAAGTGGCGCGTGCGCGCCGGTTTCGAGCGTGCCGCCGCGACCTACGACCAAGTCGCGGTGTTGCAGCGCGAGGTGGGCGGGCGCCTGTTGGAACGCGTGGAGCTGTTGCGCGCCTTCACCCCCCGATGGATCCTGGACCTCGGTGCGGGCACCGGCCACGCCACCGGGGAACTGGCGCGCCGGTATCGGGGCGCGCGGGTGATCGCGGTGGACCTCTCGGTGGCGATGCTGACCCAGGCGCGGCGGCGCGGCCCCTGGTTCGGGCGTCCGCGTTGTGTATGCGGCGATCTGGAGCAGCTGCCGCTGCCGGACGGCTGCGCGGACTTGGTGTTCTCGAACTTGGCGCTACAGTGGTGCGCGGCGCCCGACACGGCGTTCCAGGAGTTCCGGCGCGTGTTGCGGCCCGGCGGCGTGGTGATGTTTACCACCTTCGGTCCCGATACGTTGAAGGAACTGCGTGAGGCTTGGGCCGAGGCGGACCGCTATTCCCACGTGAATCCCTTTCTCGACATGCACGACATCGGCGACGCCCTGGTGCGCGCGCGGCTCGCGGAACCGGTGATGGATGTGGAACGCCTCACCCTGACCTATGAGCGGACCCTCGATCTGGTGCGCGACTTACAACGGCTTGGCTCCCGCAACGTGGGGTCGGCGCGCCCGCGGGGCTTGACCGGACGCGGCCGGATCGAGACCATGACCCAGCGCTATGAAGCCGTGCGCGCGGATGGGCGGTTGCCCGCCACCTTCGAGGTGGTCTATGGCCACGCCTGGGCGCCACTGGGCCCGGAGTCGGGCCCCGCGCCGGGCGCGCCGGTCCAGGTCTCTCTGGAGCGGTTGCGGCGGCCCGGCCGCTGAATGCGTGGCACGATGCGGCAGCACCCGCAGTCGCCAATTCGGATCCACTGACGCCTGCATAGGATTGCCCGTGACCATCGGCTTTTTTATTACCGGGACTGATACCGGCGTGGGCAAGACCCTGGTAAGCCTGGGTTTGATGCGCGGGCTCAAGGACCAGGGGCGGCGGGTGGCCGGGATGAAGCCAGTGGCCTCGGGTTGCCAGCGGGTGGGCGGCGCCCTGCGCAACGACGACGCGCTGCGTCTGCAGGCGGAGGGTTCCGTCGGCCTGCCCTATGCAGTCGTGAATCCCTACGCCTTCGAGCCGCCCATCGCGCCCCACCTGGCGGCGGCCGCGGCCGGTACGCCCATCGAGATCCCGCAGATCGCGGCCCTTTGCCAGGGTATCGTTTCGCAGGTGGACGCGGTGGTGGTGGAAGGGGTCGGGGGCTGGCGGGTGCCGCTGGGTCCGGTGGTTACCGTGGCGGAACTGGCGCGCATCCTGGGTTTCCCGGCGGTGTTGGTGGTGGCGATCCGGCTCGGCTGCCTCAATCATGCCCTGCTGACCGTGGAGAGTATCGAGGCCAGCGGCGTACCGTTGGCCGGGTGGGTGGCGAATCGGCTGGACCCGTCCTGCCTACGGGCGGCGGACAACGTGGCGGCGTTACGCGAGCGGATCCGCGCGCCCCTCATCGGTGAACTGCCGCGTTTCACCGCGCCGGATCCGCAAGCCGCCGCCGGCCGGCTCGATCTATCGGTCTGCGGCGCCGCGGCAGGCGCGGTTCCCGGGGGTAGACGGTGAGCATGCCACCCTGGGCAGAATCAATAATTAACATATAGTAATATTCTGGAAACGTGTCCCGAGGCATAAGTATCTAGTTGTAAACCATAAAGTTTACAAGTTGCGCGCTGCGCCCGCTTGGGGTAGTATGCGCTCGCTCATTATCGGGGCCGGACCTTTGTGTTATGGGGCGCGTGAGACGGGTGTGCGACGGTGGTGGCCAAGGAACGTGATCCGAACACCGCCGACAGTCGGTTCGTGCTGCGGCCCAACCGTTCCCTGTCCTGGGGCGCTACCAAGTGGTTTTTTGCAGGCAGTTGCCTTCTCTATGCGTGCATCGCGGTGTTCTTTCTCGCGATGGGAGCATGGCCGATCCTGCCGTTTGCCGGTCTGGAGGTCATCGTGCTCGGTGCCGGGCTTTATGTCTCGGCGCTACGGGGCAAGGTCTGCGAAGTGATCAACGTCACCGGCGACACCATTGAAGTGCAGTCTGGTACCTTGGGAAAGATGCGCTCCTACCGGTTTCCGCGGTTCTGGACCCGGGTGTCGCTGCGCGCCGACGAATGGTACCCGAGTCGGCTGACCATCAGCGTGCATGGCCGGGGGCTGGAGCTGGGTAGATTTCTGAACGAAGAAGAACGGCTGGAACTGGCGCAAGAACTGACCCGGGCCGTCGCGCCCACCTTATGGGTTCCTTAGCGTGCGCAAACGCCAGGCCGCGGCCGAAGTCGCCGGAAGATTTCACGATAAGTAATGTAGAGGAGACGACCGGGCATGTTGATAAGCAAGATTAAAAACGCGGGAGCGGGCCTGCTGGCGGCGGTACTGCTGGGGGCATCCGGCACCGCCAATGCCGATTGGGGCATGAATCTCCCCAAGGGCGCGACCGTTATCAGCCACGACGTCTATGACCTGCACATGATGGTCATCTGGATCTGCGTCGTCATCGGAATCGGCGTTTTCGGCGCGATCTTCATCTCGGTCCTCATGCACCGCAAGTCCAAGGGCGCGGTCGCAGCCCAGTTCCACGAGAGCACCACGGTGGAGATCATCTGGACGATCGTTCCGTTCGTGATCCTGGTGGGCATGGCCATCCCCGCAAGCAAAGTCCTTATCGCGGAGTCCGACACCGCCAACTCGGATCTCACCGTGAAGGTGACCGGCTACCAATGGAAGTGGCACTATGACTATCCGAGCGAGGGGATCAGCTTCTTCAGCACCCTTTCCACCCCGACGGATGAGATCTACAACGACGCGCCCAAGGATAAGCACTACCTGCGCGAGGTGGACCATCCGCTGGTGCTGCCTATCCACAAGAAGATCCGCTTCCTGATAACCGCCAACGACGTCATCCACGCATGGTGGGTGCCGGCTTTCGCGATTCAGGCGGACGCCATCCCCGGTTACGAGCATGTGGTATGGACCGAAATCGAAAAGCCCGGAATCTACCGGGGACAGTGCGCGATGATCTGCGGTCGTGGCCACGCTTTCATGCCTATCGTGGTGGTGGCCAAGACCGACGCTGATTTCAAGAAATGGGTCGCCGAACAGAAGGCCGGAACCGCCACCGCCGCAGTCGCGGAAACGGCGGCGGTCGCCAAGACCTGGACCAAGGATGAGCTGGTCGCGAAGGGCAAGCAGGTCTATGACGCCAACTGCGCGGCCTGCCATCAGCCGACTGGTTCTGGTGTGCCCGGCACGTTTCCGCCCATCGCCGCCGGCAAGCCCTTCAGCGCCTCGGCTGCCATGATGCAGCACCTCACCGAGCGCGGTTTCCTGAAGGACGGCAAGATCGTCATGGGTCCGGTAAAGCATCACATCGAAACCGTGTTGAAGGGCATTCCAGGCACCGCCATGCCGGCTTGGGGTCCTCAGCTCAGCGATGTAGACATTGCCTCCGTGATCACCTACGAGCGGAACGCCTTCGGCAACCATACGGGTGATGTGGTTCAACCTTCTGAAGTCAAAGCGGCTCGCTAAAGCGGACTGTGGAGGAACGATTCATGAGCACTGCCATTACTCACGATGAAGCGCATCACGAGGACCATCGCCCGAGCGGTATTCTGCGGTGGGTCACCACGACGAACCACAAGGATATCGGGACGCTGTACCTGGTGTTCTCCCTGATCATGCTGTTCGTGGGCGGCATCATGGCACTGATGATCCGCGCCGAACTCTTTGAGCCCGGACTGCAGTTCATGGACCCGGTGTTCTTCAATTCACTGGTCACGATGCACGGGCTGGTGATGATCTTCGGGGCCATCATGCCGGGCTTTGTGGGCTTGGCGAACTGGCAGATTCCGATGATGGTCGGTGCCCCGGACATGGCATTGCCGCGCATGAACAACTGGAGTTTCTGGCTCCTGCCGTTTGCCTTTGCGCTGCTGTTGAGCACCTTTTTCATGAAGGGTGGCGCGCCGGCAGGCGGCTGGACCATGTACCCGCCCCTGATACTGCAGACTGGCGACGCATTTCCGTTTCTGGTCTTCGCGGTCCATCTGATGGGTATATCCTCGGTGATGGGCGCTATCAACATCATCGCGACCATCCTGAATATGCGCGCGCCTACCATGTCCTTGATGAAGATGCCGATGTTCGTCTGGACTTGGCTGATTACGGCCTTCCTGCTGATCGCGGTGATGCCGGTGCTTGCCGGGGCGGTGACCATGCTGCTGACCGACAAGTATTTCGGTACGTCGTTTTTCAACGCGGCGGGCGGTGGTGACCCGGTGCTGTTCCAGCACATCTTCTGGTTCTTCGGGCACCCCGAGGTCTATATCATGATTCTGCCGGCATTCGGGATCATCTCGGAGATCATCCCGACGTTCTCCCGCAAGCCGCTGTTCGGCTACAGCTCCATGGTGTATGCCACCGCCAGCATCGCGTTTCTGTCTTTTATCGTGTGGGGGCACCACATGTTCACGGTGGGCATGCCGCTGGCGGGCTTATTGTTCTTTATGTACTCGACCATGTTGATCGCCGTGCCCACCGGCGTGAAGGTCTTCAACTGGACCGCAACCATGTGGCGAGGCTCATTGAGTTTCGAGACTCCGATGCTGTTTGCGGTGGCGTTCGTGGTGCTGTTCACCATCGGTGGGTTCTCCGGGTTGATGCTCGCCATCGTGCCGGCCGACTTCCAGTACCACAACACCTATTTCGTGGTGGCGCATTTCCACTACGTGCTGGTGACCGGGGCCATGTTCGCGATCGTCGCGGCGGTCTACTACTGGCTGCCCAAGTGGACCGGACGGATGTATGACGAGACCTTGGGCAAGTGGCACTTCTGGCTCTCGACCATTTTCGTGAACGTGCTCTACTTCCCCATGCACTTCCTGGGACTGGCGGGCATGCCGCGCCGTATCCCGGACTACGCACTGCAGTTCACCGGCTTCAACCAAGTGGCGACCATCGGGGCGTTCGGGTTCGGGTTCTCGCAGCTGCTGTTCGTCTATATTGTGTATAAGGCGGCACATAGCGGGGAGAAGGCCACCGATCGGGTGTGGGAAGGCGCGCACGGTTTGGAGTGGACCTTGCCTTCGCCGGCGCCCTATCACAGCTTCAGCACGGCGCCCACGGTCGAGTAGCGTGACCGGCGGCGCGGAGAAGGCGATGGTCGGTGATGATCCGGATCTGAGGAACAGGCAACGGCGCGGTGTGCGGGTGACGGTTGCCGTGCTGCTGCTGATTGCGTTCGGGGCCTACGCACTGTTCGTATGGCAGCATGTCCGCTGATCGGTGGGATGGGCACCGCGCCACGAGACCGGCCGTTGCCGGGACCAGGGCGCCTGGGTTTCGAAAATAAAGATCGAGAGAAGAGGACCAAGGCATGACGGAAGCACATGGCGGCTATTACGTCCCCCACAAGGCCTATTGGCCGATCGTGGGGTCGGTGGGGCTCACGACCCTAATGGTGGGATTTGCGTCGCTGCTGGAGGGACATGATTTCGGCGGCCACATGATGATCGCCGGCGCGGTGATCGTCGCCATTATGATGTTCGGCTGGTTCGGTACGGTGATCCGCGAGAACCTCGCCGGCCTGTACAGCGAGCAGGTGGATCGTTCGTTCCGCTGGGGTATGGGCTGGTTCATCTTCTCGGAAGTCATGTTCTTCTCGGCCTTCTTCGGGGCACTGTTTTACGCGCGCATCTACTCCGTGCCATGGTTGGGAGGGCTGGGCGCGAAGGGCGCTGCGCATACGTATCTGTGGCCGCACTTCACGGCGGTTTGGCCCACCAATGGGCCCGGTGCTATCGGCGGTGCTTTCGAGAGCATGCCCGCATGGGGTATTCCCGCCATCAATACGTTGATCCTGCTCACCAGCAGTGTCACGGTCACCTGGGCGCATTGGGCACTGAAGGCCGAACAGCGCGGGCGGCTGATCTTCTGGCTGTTGTGCACGGTACTGCTCGGCGCCTCGTTCCTGTATATGCAGGCCCACGAGTACATCCATGCCTACACCAAACTGCACCTGACCCTGCACTCGGGCATCTACGGATCGACGTTCTTCATGCTGACCGGTTTCCACGGTCTCCATGTGGCCATCGGCGCCACCATGCTGGCGGTGATGCTGGTGCGGGCGATCAAGGGGCATTTCACCCCTGAGGACCACTTCGCCTTTGAGGCTGCTGCTTGGTATTGGCACTTCGTGGACGTGGTCTGGTTGAACCTTTTCATCTTCGTTTACTGGCTGTAGGCACGAAGATGCGGTGGGGCGGCGGCACTCCAGCCGCCCCACCGACGCCCCGGTTACGCCGCTCTGGCCTGTGGCCGGGCGTTCGCTTTTCAGCCCCGCACTATCAGGTTTCGAAGGATGGTGAGGTTCGCGGCCGGGATCGCGCGGTCTTGGAGATCGTGTAGCTCCGCCGGTGTGAGGTGCGCGGGGGCCGCACGGGTGTGCGACACTCGGTCGGGTACCCCGTCCACCACCGGAGCGGTCAGTCGCCTGCGTGAATAACGCGGGTTAAGGTTTGGAGGACTGCTGAGTGCTGGGGCGCTGCGGATAGATGCCGTGGGGGTGGATCAGCCCGGCGGCCCAGGCCACGAACAGCAGAAAGAAGAGTACCAGCGAGAGGCTGATCCGTACGGTCAATGCCTTCAAGGTCCGGTTACTCTGGCCCTTGTCCTTCACAAGGTAGAACATGGCGCTGGCGAGGCTGGCGATGACCGTCAGCAAGCCCGCGACTATCAACAGTTTGACGATCATCGGGGTGTTCCGGAATGAGGGAATGGGTGCAGTATAGCGTAGTCGTGGGCTCCCCGGCGCGCTGATCTGAAGATGCGCATAGGCCGATACGATTTTCGACCCTCCCTGGTGCCCAGCTTAGTTACCCTTGTGTTGTTTCCGTTCCTGATCAGCCTGGGGATATGGCAGTTGCACCGGGCCGCGTACAAGCGCCAGATCTTGGCGCAGTACGCCGCCGCGGAGCACGAGCCGCCGGTAACACTGGAGGCGATGCTGGCGCATCCGGACTCCCTGAAGTTTCGCCGGGTGACCGTGAGCGGAACCCTCGACGGTGGCCATCAGTTGTTTCTGGACAACCAGTCCCAGGGACCCAACGAAGGCTTCGACGTGCTGACGCCGCTGCGGATCAGCGGTACCAAGCATCGGATACTGATCGACCGTGGTTGGGTGCCGTTGGGCAAGACCCGCCATGATCTGCCGCGCGTACTGGTGCCTGCGGGGGAAGTGACCCTCGCCGGCTGGCTGGTGCCGCCGCCCAAGCCGGCACTGTTGCTGGGCCCCGAGGAGTCCCCCCATGCCGGTTGGCCGCGCATCGTGGAGACCGTGGACATCGGACACCTGACGCGGGATCTGGGGTATCCACTGATGCCCTATGTGGTGCGGCTCGATGCCAACCAACCCTACGGGTTCGTGCGCAAATGGATATTGGTGGCGTTCGGGCCGGACCGCCACATTGGTTACGCGGTGCAGTGGTTTGCACTGGCGGGGACGCTATTGACGATCTACATCGCGACCAACACGTCGCGCGTGAAACCGAAGGAGGAAGCGTGACGCCGCAAGGTGCGCCGGACCGGTTCCGGCGTCTGCTGCCCATGGTGATCGTGGTGCTGGTGTTCCTGGCACCGGTGACGGGTTCCTGGTTGCTCCGTTTGAGTGGCTGGCGCTCTGAACACTTGGTGAACTACGGTACCCTCGTCACACCGCCCAAGCCGGTGCCCGCGGGGGCCGTGGACCTGGAGCGTGTGGGCGGCGGCGCCCTGGATCCCCATTTCCTGCTCGGAAAGTGGACGTTGATCCAGGTCGACAGGACGCCCTGCGATACCGCCTGTGCCCATCGCCTGTGGGTCACCCGTCAGGTCCGGGTGACCCTGGGCGAGGACCTGCGCCGCGTGCAACGGTTGCTGGTGTTCAGCGGCGGGCGACCGGATCCCCATCTGGCCGAACTGCGCGCGGCCCATCCGGACCTGACGATCGTGGGGGGTAGCCCCCAGCAGCTGCGTACCATGTTCGACTGGCTTAATAGTGGTGGTGGCGGCCCGGTGGATGGGCATGTCTATTTGGTGGACCCCCTGGGCAACCTGATGATGCGCTATCCCGCGGATCTGAAGCCCAGCGGGTTACAGAAGGATCTGAAGCGCTTGCTCAAGGTCTCGCATATCGGCTGAGACCGCGCGTAACGGTCCGCGCCCGGCGCGGGATGCTATACTTCTCGCCCCCCTGGCCCCCGAGTTCGGGGCCAGCAGCGGATCGAGGTCGACCATGGGAAACGCCGTTGAGAGTGGTCTGCGGACCATCCGTCAGGATGGGCTGGCCGTGATCCAGACCTATCTGGGACTGTGCAAGGTCCGGGTGGTTGCCCTGATCGTCTTCACTGCGGTGGTGGGGATGTTCCTGGCCACGCCGGGGATGGTACCCGGGAGCGCGCTGGCCTTTGGGACCCTGGGGATCTGGCTGGCCGCGTCCTCGGCGGCCGCTTTCAATCACATCCTGGATCAGCGCGCCGACCGGGAGATGGGCCGTACCAGCGGCCGCCCGTTACCCACGGGCCGGGTGGATACCACCCATGCCTTGGTGTTCGCCTCCGTGTTGGGGGTGCTGTCCATGGTAGTACTGGCGGGGTTGGTCAACCCGCTCACCGCGGGCCTGACCTTCCTGTCCCTGATCGGCTATGCCGTGATCTATACCGTGTTCCTCAAGCGCGCCACGCCCCAGAACATCGTAATCGGCGGCGCTGCCGGAGCGGCTCCCCCGGTGCTGGGCTGGACTGCGGTCACCGGTCATCTGGATCCGAATGCCCTGCTGCTGTTCCTGATCATCTTCACCTGGACCCCGCCGCACTTCTGGGCCCTGGCCATTGCCAAGCGCGAGGACTACGCCAAGGTGAATGTGCCGATGCTTCCGGTGACCCACGGAGTGGCGTATACCCGGCTGCATCTGCTGCTCTATACCGTGCTGCTGGTGGCGGTCAGTCTGTTGCCGTTCGCCACCCACATGAGCGGGCTGCTGTACTTGGCCGGCGCCTTGGTCCTGGGGGGCGTGTTCCTCTATCAGGCGCTGCGCCTGATGTGGGTGAAGGACGACCGCCAAGCCATGAAGACGTTCGGCTATTCCATCCTCTATCTGATGCTGTTGTTCGCCTTTTTGCTGGTGGACCACTACGTGCCGCTGTTCCGCAGCTGGTTGGCCTGACGCACACCACCCGCGCGCCCCGTACTAACCGGGGCGCGCAGAGCGAAGACCGGGATAGGCGCCGTGCCGGGCCGCCGGGGCAGGGGTGGGGACTCAGGCTTCCAGGGCCGATTTCAACCGGCGGATGGCGTTTTTCTCCAACTGCCGGATACGTTCCGCGGATACCTGGTAACGGTCGGCCAGCGTCTGCAGGGTCGCCTTGCCATCGGCGAGCCAGCGCTGCACCAGGATGTCGCGGCTGCGCTCGTCCAGGGCTGCCAGCGCCGCTTGCAGGCGCGCGTTGTTGCGGGTCTCCCAGTCGTTGGCTTCAAGTTGTACCGCCGGGTCGAAGCGCTGATCCGGGAGGTAACCCGCGGGCGCCAACGGGGTTGCGTCATCATCGTCGTTGCCGGCGTCGAAGGTCACGTCACGGCCCGCGAGGCGCGACTCCATCTCCAGCACCGTCTCGGGCTTTACACCCAGGTCCTCCGCGACGGCGCGCACCTCTTCCTGGTTCATCCAGCCTAGGCGTTTCTTGGCGCCGCGCAGGTTGAAGAACAGCTTGCGCTGCGCCTTGGTGGTAGCCACCTTGACGATGCGCCAGTTGCGCAGGATGAATTCGTGGATCTCGGCCCGTACCCAGTGCACCGCGAAGGATACCAAGCGTACCCCCAGGGAAGGGTCAAAGCGCTTCACCGCTTTCATCAGTCCGATGTTCCCTTCTTGGATCAGGTCCGCCAGGGGCAGACCGTAACCCGCGTACCCCCGGGCAATGTGCACCACAAACCGCAGGTGGGACATGACCATGCGCCGTGCGGCGTCCAGGTCCTGATCCCGTTGCAGGCGCACCGCGAGCTCGTGCTCTTCCTCGGCGCTCAGTATCGGGATGGCGTTGACGGCCTGGATATAGGCGCCGACACTGCCGAGCGGCGGCACCAAGGGCATTCCGGTTGCGTTCCTATGGATGGCCAGGGTTTTGCTCATGGCGAGTTCCTCGACTTTCAACGGTCTTTCCCTTGAGCGCACTATTTTAGCACTCAATACTGGAGAGTGCTAAAACCGTTAGAGCGACCCATGGCGGGGAAGTTCCGGCGCCCGCATGGGGGCGCGGGGATATGTGTGCAGATAAGTAAATATTTATTATATAAAGATAAATTTTATAGCCGACGGGGTAGTCGGGGAGCGGCGGGTCAGCGCGGTTCGATTTCCGACAGGTGCCGACCCACTGCGAGCCAGGAGCCCAGGAGCCCCAGCAGGGCGCCGCCGCCGAGCAACTCCAGGGAGGCGCCGGTGCCCAGCATGGTCAGGGAAAAACCGCTGTTGTAGAGCAGTGCGAGGCGCTGCACCGGGCCCTGTAGCAGCCACAGGGCAGCGGTCACCAGGAGCCAGGCGATGGCCCCGCCGAGCGCTCCGTACCACAGCCCGCTATAGAGGAACGGGCGCCGGATGAAGGCGTCGGTTCCTCCCACCAGTTTGGTGATCTCGATCTCCTCTCGCCGGTTCTGGATATCCAGGCGGATGGTGTTGCCGACCACCAGCAATACCGCCAGGGCCAACATGGCGGCTACCACCGATACCCCGCGCTGGGCCAGCGCCATGAAGGCGTAGAGCCGTTCCACCCAGCCCATGTCGAGTTGGGCAAAGTCCACCTCCGGTAGCTGGCGCAACGCGTTCAGCAATCCCTGTACCTGCTGGGGGTCGCGCAGCTCCACCGCCGGTTGTACCACCAGGACCGGCGGCAGTGGATTGGTAGTCAAGGCGTCCAGGGCGGCGCCGAACCCGGACGCCTGCCGGAACTCCTTGAGCCCCTGTGCGGGGCTGATGTACTGCACGTTGGCCACCCCGGGCCGGGCGCGCAGCTTGGCCGCCAGGGCTTGGGCGTGGGTCGCGTCGAGGTCCTGCTTGAGAAACACCGAGATGCGGGCGGTGCCCTGCCATCCGCCGCTCAGCTGCTGCAAGTTGTGGAGCACCACGTAGAGTCCGGTGGGCAGTGCCAGGGTAATGCCGATCACGGTGGCCGTCATCAGGCTGCTGAGGGGGGCGTGCGCGAGTCGTCCCAGGCTGCCCAGGAACACCTGCAGGTGCCGTTGGAGGTAGGCGAATGCCCACTGCAAGGACAGCCGGCGGCGCGGGCGCAGGCTCGCCCCCGCCGACGCCCGGCGCTGCGGCGCTGCGGCGGGCGCCTTGGCAGTAGGGCGGAGGGTGGCCTGCCCCGGCTTGCGCCTCATGCCGGATCACCCGCTTCGGGTTCCGCGTGCTCCGTGTCCTTCAGGCGGCCGCCCTTCAAGACGAAGAGCCGATGTCCCATGCCGCGGATCAGATCCACGTCATGGCTGGCGATCAACACGGTCACACCGACCCGGCTGAACTGTTGAAACAGCTCCATGATTTCCCGCGACAGGTCCGGGTCCAGATTGCCAGTGGGTTCGTCCGCCAGCAACAGGGGGGGCTTGTGCACCACGGCGCGCGCGATGCCGACCCGCTGCTGTTCGCCGCCGGAGAGGGTAACCGGCGCGAGCTTTTCCTTGTCCAGCAACCCGACTTTGTCGAGGGCCGCACGCACCCGCCGGGCTATCTCCTGGTGCCGGAAGCCCTCGATGACCAGGGGTAGCGCCACGTTGTCGAACACGCTCCGGTCGTGCAGCAGGCGGTAGTCCTGAAAGATGATGCCGATGCGGCGGCGCACCTCGGGGATCTGGCGGCGCCGCACCCGACCGAGGTTTTGCCCGTCCACCAGCACCTGCCCGTGGGTGGGCCGCTCCAGCAGTGCGATCAGCTTCAGCAGGGTGCTCTTGCCGGCACCGGAGTGGCCGGTGAGAAACGCCATCTCGCCGTGTTTCAGGCCGAAGCTCACCCCGGACAAGGCCTCGTGGCCGCTGGGGTAGCGTTTGGTGACGTTATCGAAGCGGATCATCGGAACCGTACCGCACCGCCGCGCGAGTGAACCGGAACCCGGCGGCGCGCACTAGGCGTCCTCGGTCGAGCCGGCGCCGGTGTCCAGCAGCGCCGCGACGAACTCCTCGGCGTCGAACACCCGCAGGTCTTCGAGCGCTTCGCCTACGCCGATGAAACGGATCGGAAGCGCCAGCCGCTTGGCGATGGCGAACAAAATCCCGCCCTTCGCGGTGCCGTCCAACTTGGTCAAGGTGATGCCGGTGACCCCCACCGCCGCATGGAACTGAACCGCCTGGTTGACGGCGTTCTGGCCAGTACTGGCGTCCAGGACCAACAGCACCTCGTGGGGTACTGCGGGGTCCAGTTTGCCCAATACGCGCTTGATCTTCTTCAGCTCCTCCATCAGGTTGGACTGGGTGTGCAAGCGCCCGGCGGTGTCCGCGATCAGTACGTCGATGCCGCGGGTCTGAGCCGCCTGCAACGCATCGTAGAGCACCGACGCGGAATCGGCGCCGGTGTGCTGGGCGATGACGGGAACCGCGTTGCGTTCACCCCAGACCTGGAGTTGTTCCACCGCTGCCGCGCGAAAGGTATCGCCCGCGGCCAGCATGACACTCAAGCCATCGGCGCGGAAGCGACTGGCGAGCTTGCCGATGGTGGTGGTCTTGCCGGCGCCATTGACGCCAACCATCAGGATCACGAACGGGCGGATACCGGCGGGGATGCTCAACGGCCGGCTTACCGGCGCCAGGATCCGTCCCATATTTTCACGCAGGGCGGCGAACAGCGCGTCCGCGTCGGTGAGCTGACTGCGCGCCACGCGCCGGGTCAGGTCGCCAATGATCTCCTGGGTGGCATCGATGCCCACGTCCGCCATCAATAGGCGCGTTTCCAGCTCTTCGAGCAGCTCGGCATCGATGGCCTTGCGGCCCAGCACCAGGCTGGCGAGCCCTTCCGTGAGTCCGCTGCTGGTCTTGGCGAGACGCCGCTTTAGGCGTGCAAAGAGTCCGGGCGCTTCGGAGGCCTGCTCCGGCGCTGGTTCTTCACCGCTTCGGGCCTTGCTTTTGCCAAAACCAAACATGGATGTGTGCTGTGGGTGGCCGCGGCTCTGGGAACCGGGTTATCCTACCACCCTCCTGTGGTGGATGATAAGCGCGCTGGATGGCGCGGCTGGGTGGGCATGTTGCAACGCGCGTTCCTGTTGGTCCTGCTGGTTTTCCCGCTCCCGGCATACGCCGGCCCGGTGCATGAATACCGCCTTGACAACGGCTTGCGGATCCTGGTGCAGGAAGATCACCGCGCACCGGTGGTGGTGAGCCAAGTATGGTACAAGGTGGGTTCCGGCTATGAGCATGGCGGGACCACCGGCATCTCCCATGCCCTGGAACACATGATGTTCCAGGGCACGGCCCGGCACCCCGGCGGCGAGTTTTCGCGCGTCATTGCCGCGAACGGTGGCGCGGAGAACGCGTTTACCGGCCGTGACTACACTGCGTATTTCCAAAGCCTCGCCAAGGACCGTTTGCCGATCAGTTTCGCGCTGGAATCCGATCGCATGCACAACCTGTCCTTGAAGGAGGGTGATTTCCGCAAGGAAATCCAGGTGGTCATGGAGGAGCGGCGCCTGCGTACCGATGACAACCCGCAGGCCCTGACCTACGAGCGGTTCAACGCTGCGGCTTTCGTGAGCAGTCCCTACCATCATCCCATCATCGGTTGGATGGATGACCTCAAGAACCTGACGGTGGAAGACCTGCGGGCGTGGTATTCCCGATGGTACGCGCCCAATAACGCGACCCTGGTAGTGGTCGGGGACGTGGATCCCGAGGCGGTGTACCGGATGGCCAAACGCGACTTCGGTCCGCTCAAGGCCGGCCCGGCGCTGGAGATCAAGCCACGCCATGAGCTGGAACAACGCGGGCTGCGTCGTGTCACAGTGGAGGCTCCGGCGGAGCTGCCCTACGTTTTGATGGGTTACCACGTGCCGGTGCTGCGTACCACCAAGGACCGATCGGAGGTCTACGCGCTGGAGATGCTGAGCGGCATCCTGGACGGGGGCGGGGGCGCGCGCCTGACACGGGATCTGGTGCGCGGCGCGCAGGTGGCGGCGTCGGCATCGGCGGGCTACAACCTGTACGCACATCGCGACGACCTGCTGGTGCTGCAGGCGACGCCGGCCCGTGGGCATGACGCGCAGGAGCTGGAGCGGGCCTTGCGCAGGGAGATCCGCCGGTTGCGGGATCAACCGGTCACGCAGGCGGAGCTCGACCGTGTGAAGGCGCAGGTGGTAGCGCACCGCGTATTCGAGCGCGACTCGGTGTTCTATCAGGCCATGCAGCTTGGCACGGTGGCGACTGCGGGGCTCGACTGGCGGGTGCTGGACGAGTACGTGGACCGGGTGCGCGCGGTGACTCCGGCGCAGGTCCAGCAGGTAGCGCGCAAATACCTGATTCCGGAACGGCTCACGGTGGCGGTACTCAAGCCGTTGCCGATCCACGGCCCGCGCCCGCCGCGGACACCCGCCGCCGGCGCTGCGCCGGTGCGTTAACCGGCTCCAGGCGATCCCCGCCATGAAGCGCTCCACGCGCGGACTGCTGTACCTGGCTGCCATCCTGCCGGTCACGCTGCTGTTGCTGGCGTCATTCTACAAACTCGGCATGCATTATCTGGAAGGCAGTGATCGGAATTTCTGGGCGAGCCTGGAGTGGGCCGCGGAAACGCTGACCACCATCGGCTACAGCGACTCGAGCTGGCATAATCCGATGATGGTGTTGTTTGTGATCGGCTCCCAGTTCATGGGCGTTTTTCTGGTATTTATGGTATTTCCACTCTACGTGTTGCCATTCATCGAGGAGCGCTTCGAGGCCCGACTGCCGGGCACGTTGCCCGTCATGGAGGGCAGGCGCTGCGTGCTGGTGTATCGCTACGGACCGGCGGTGGCAATGTTGATCGATGACCTGCTGCGCTTTGGGCGGCACGTCGTGGTGTTCGAGGAGGATCCGGCGAACGCGCGGCGTCTGCTCGAACGGGGCTTTACGGTGGTTCATGCGAGCCTCAATGACGAGCACCTTGACCTCAGTCCGTTGCGTGACGCGGAAGCGATAGTTGCCAATGGCGAGGATCACGATAACGCAGCGCTGGTCTTCATCGCCCGCGAATTGGGTTTCCAGGGGCCCATCTATGCCCTGGTGGAGGATCCGCTGCACCGCGATCTGATCGTCAAGGCGGGAGCCGACGCTGTGTATACCCCGCGGCACGTGCTTGCGGCGGCGCTCGCGGCCAAGGCCGGCGGGCGCATAAGGGGCCGCGTCAGCGGTCTGCAGCAGCTTGGGTCTCACGTCACGGTGACCGAGATGCGCATCCATCCCGAGAGCCCACTGGCCGGCCACACCTTGGCGGAAGTGCGCATGCGCGAGCACTTCGGTGTATCGGTACTGGGGCAGTGGTTGGATGGTGAGTTCAAGGCGGGAGTACGCGGCAGCGCGCGGCTGGAACCCGGCGCCATCATTGTTGCCATCGGCAGCCCGCAGGGTATCGCGCGTCTGGGGGAGATCGCCACGCCGCTCAAACAGGGCGGCGCGATCGTCGTTCTCGGTTTTGGGGAGGTGGGGCAGAAGATCGTCGAGCTGCTGCACGATGCCGGCGAGCGTACCACGGTCATTGACGTGCAGCCGGGGCCGGGTGTGGACGTGGTGGGTAACGCCCTCATACAAGGCACGTTGGAGCGCGCCGGTGTGCGTGATGCCAGTGCGGTCGTGCTGGCGCTCAGTAACGACAACGAGGCCTTGTTCGCGGCCTCGGTGATACGCAGCTATGCCCCGCAGGTTCCGCTGATCGCGCGTGTCAACCAAGCGCAGACGGTGAAGCGGCTCTACCGCGTGGGGACCGATTTCGCATTATCGATCAGCCAAGTCGCGGGCCCGTTGTTGGCTCACCAACTGCTCGGTGAGAAATACGTAAGCCTGGAGCCGACCGTGAGGGTCGTCAAGATTGACGCGTCGTCACTTGTCGGGCAGCACCCGCTCGCGGCGGGAATCCGGGAGCGCTCAGGAGCGCTAGTGGTGGCGCTGGAACGCGAGCGCCAAGTGTTGGTGGAGTTTGGGGAAGATCTGCGCATCGTTCCTGGAGATACGCTGTTCCTGTGTGGCGGGCCGGATACCTTGGACGCATGTTTCGACGCATTTCCCGCCTTGCGTCCACGCAGCCCCGCGCGCGCGCCCTGAACCGCCGGGAAGCCGGGAGTCTGTCAGGCGCCTTGATGTATAGTGCGGGCCAGGAGACGCGAAGATGGAAATGCGAGGCAGTATGGGGAAACGGATCACATGGGGCGCAGGCTGGGCGGCGCTGACACTTGCGATGCTGCTTTGGGCGGTCCCCGGCTGGGCCTTTCCGCCCATCCAGCATTGGGTATTGGCGAATGGGACGCGGGTGTACTTCGTGCCGGCGCCCGGCCTGCCCATGGTGGATCTGCGCGTGGTCTTCGATGCCGGCAGCGCCCGGGACGGCGCCCACCCGGGGCTGGCGCAGTTGACCAATGGACTGCTGGAAGACGGTGCCGGTGATCTGAACGCCGATCAGGTCGCGACCCTGCTCGATGGGCTGGGCGCGCAATTCTCCTCCGGGGCCTTGCGCGACATGGCGTGGGTGTCGTTGCGCAGCCTTGCGCAAGCGCGCAGCCTGAATGAGGCCGCCGGCTTGGTGGCGCGGATCCTCGGTCAGCCGTCCTTTACGGAAACGGACTTCAAACGCGAGCGCAGCCGTATGCGGGTGGCGCTCCGGCAGCAGGAGCAGTCCCTGGGCAGCGTTGCGCAGCGGGTCTTCTACCGGGCGCTCTACCGGAACCATCCCTACGCGGATCCCCCGGAAGGGACCCTCGCCAGCGTCCCTACCCTGAGCCGGGCCGAGGTGCGGGGTTTCTACCGGCGCTATTACGTGGGCCGCAACGCGGTGGTGGCGATCGTGGGTGCGCTGGACCGGCACCAGGCGGAAGCCCTGGCCCAGCGTGCCGCGGGCGCCCTGCCGGCGGGTGCGCCGGCCCCGGCGTTGCCCGCGGTGCCGGCGCTCGGCGCATCGCGTACCGTCGATGTCCATCGCGACTCCAGCCAGACCCACGTGCTGATGGGGGCGCCGGGCATGACCCGCACCGACCCGGACTATTTCCCGCTCTACGTGGGTAACCATATTCTTGGCGGCGGGGGCCTGGTCTCGCGGTTGTCGGAGGACATCCGCGAAAAACGCGGTCTGAGTTATAGCGTGTACAGCTACTTTCTGCCGATGCGGCGCAAGGGACCGTTTCTGATGGGCTTGCAGACCCGCAACGGCCAGACCGCGGAGGCAGTGGCGCTGCTGCATGCGGATCTGCGCCGCTTCGTGGCGGACGGGCCCACGGCGGCGGAGTTGCAGGCGGCCAAGAAAAATATCACTGGCGGGTTTCCCCTGCAGATCGACAGCAACCAGGATATCGTCGGATATTTGGCCATGATCGGTTTCTACGGGCTCCCGCTGGATTACCTTGAGACCTTTACCAAGAAGGTGGAGGCCGTGACCAAGGCGCAGATTCGCGCAGCCTTCCGGCGTCGGGTCGATGCTGGCCGGCTGGTAACGGTGATCGTGGGCGGCGGCGCGACACGTCCCGGTGTCAAGGCGGTCGGTGGGTAGCGTGCATATCCCGGTGGTCCACCGCGGTGGCCGTCGCAGCGCTTGCGCGTGCCCGGCGGATGCCCCGCGCGTGCGTCGACGGCGTGCCCGCTATACCTTTGGCGCCCCGCGGTTCGCGCACCTGGCTCTTGAGGGTGCCCGGCAAATCCCCGCGCCGTTGCGCTCGCCGTCATGAAGCCGGCGGCCCGCAACCGGCTGCGGATCATCGGCGGGCGCTGGCGCGGGCGCCCGGTTCCGTTCCCGCCTGTGCCCGGCCTGCGTCCCACTCCCGACCGGGTACGCGAGACCCTGTTCAACTGGTTGCAGCCGGTGATCGCCGGGGCGCGTTGCCTGGACCTGTTCGCGGGCAGCGGCGCGCTGGGCCTCGAGGCCGCGTCGCGGGGCGCGGCGGAGGTGGTGCTGGTGGAACGCGAGACCCGGGTGGTGGAGGGCTTGCAGGATTTGGTGCGGCGCCTGGATGCCCCTGAGGTCCAGGTGGTGCGCGCCGACGCCCTCGCGTGGCTGGCCAATCCGGTACGTGCCTTCGACGTGGTGTTTTTGGATCCACCCTTCGCCGAGTCGGAACTGCTGGCGGATTGCGCCCGGCGTCTGGAGGACGGCGGTTGGCTGGCCCCCGGCGCGTACCTTTATCTGGAAGCCGGGGGTCGCGCGGGCCTGCCGCCTCTGCCCGCCGCGTGGCGCCTGGTGCGCAGCAAACGCGCCGGCCGGGTGGGGTATCACCTGGCGGTGCGCGATGCTTGAGCCGCGCCGTCATGGGTCCGGATGGGGCGCGCCACAATGCCAGCAGTCGGTGAACTGGCCCTCGATCGGTTCGTTGCAGCGCGGGCAGGTCCAGGCGGGGCCTGCTTCCGGCCCGGTAGTCAACGTCTGTTCCACCAGGACCTGGGCCTGTTGGTAGCGGGCATCGTCCTGGACCCATAGTTCCGGCCAGACTTCGATCAGGGGCAATTCGCCCGCAGCGCCCCCGAGGTACTCGTTCTTGAGCACACAGGGAATGCCCTGTGCCTCCAGCACATTGCGCAGGTGGCTCACCAGCATGCCGTTCTGGGCGGTATAGACGCGTTTCACGGCCGGATCCCCACTCCTCACGATCTCAAGGAAATCCCGATCCACTCTACGGGGCGCGCCCCGGCGCTGGCAAGGCACGCCGGGCGCGGGCTGGAAATGCCCCGCGCTTGCCCCTATGCTCTCTGGCCACGGTCTCCACAGGCGGTGCCGATCCATGGAACTCACGGCGGTCTACCCAGGCACCTTCGATCCCATCACCAACGGCCATGCCGATCTGGTGCAGCGTGGCGCCCGGTTGTTCGACCGGCTGATCGTCGCCATTGCCGCCCATCCCCAGAAGGAACCGTTCTTTTCCCTGGAGGAACGGGTCGCCATGGCCCGCGACGCGGTGCAGGGCATCCGCGGCGTGGAGGTGTGCGGCTTTGATACCCTGCTCGCCGCGTACGTGCGGGAGCGCGGCGCGCGGGTGATTCTGCGGGGACTGCGCGCGGTGTCGGACTTCGAGTACGAGTTCCAGCTCGCCAGCATGAACCGGCAGCTGGCCCCGGAAGTGGAGACCTTGTTCCTCACGCCGGCGGAACGCTATTCGTTTATCTCCTCCAGCCTGGTACGGGAAATCGCATCTCTGGGCGGTGCGGTGGCGGATTTCGTGCATCCCACGGTGGAGGCTGCATTGAAAAGAAGAATCCGCTAATATGCGGTTTCGGGCTTGGCGCCGTGCCCGCCCCCAGTGCTCGGGTTTGTCGCATGTCCTTGATGATCACCGACGAATGCATCAACTGCGATGTCTGTGAGCCGGAGTGCCCGAATACCGCAATTGCCCCCGGTGATGAGGTCTATGTCATCGACGGGGATCGGTGCACCGAATGTGTGGGGCACTACGACACGCCCCAATGCATCGCAGTATGCCCGGTGGATTGCATCGTGCTGAACCCGGAGCGCACCGAAACCCCGGAACAGCTCCTGGTCAAGTATCAGCGGTTGACCGGCGAGTCGGCCTGACACCAGCGGCCCTGCGCCGCCCTACGGCGTTCCCAAGGTTCCAGTCCGCGGTCCGACGGCACGCCCCGATTCCGCGACTACCTTATAAAATGCTTGCAGGGGCACGGGCAGAGCCAGGACCATGGGTGCGCCGGTGGCCGTGAACGTCAGCGCGATCTGGTAAGGACCTGCTGCCTGGTGCCCGGCGAGCAACCGATAGCGGTGTCCGCGCGGCAGGGCCTCGAGTTGCAGCACGGTGCGGTTCCCGCGCCGCTCTACCCGATAGCCACCGAAGGGCCGCGCCAGCGGCTCGCCGATGAAGATGCCCTGTCCTGGCCATGCCACGCTCTTCCAATAGGCGTCCAGCAGGGTTTCCCCCTGCAGGTAGCGCCGCATGACGATCTTGGGGTCCGGGAATTTCTCCGGGAAGTTGCAGGGCTCCACCACGGTCCCGTAGCTGCCGGTGGCACCCGCCTGCAGCCAGCGCAGGCTGCTCATCTGAGTCGTGGTAGTCAGGGCGCCGCCGGTAGAGGTCAGGTGGTCCGCGATGGCGCCCGGCAGAAACCGGTTGGTGTCCAGGTCGGGTACCGTCACCGCGCCGATGAAATAGAACAGGATGTCGCGGCGGTGGGCTAGGAACTCCGCACGCACGATCCTGACCCGCAGTTCGCCGCCCAGCGCCCGTACCGCCGCCGGGTAGCCGCGGGCCCGCACGTTGCGGGCCTGGTCCGATGTGCTTACCAAATAGGCGGTGCCTTTGGGGAAGGTGTGGTCCGCCGCGACTCCCCGGTCGATGAGGGCCCGCACCTGCGCGAAGGACTTGCCCGCCAGTGCCATGGTGGGGCGCAGCCCAAAGTCCCGATAGGGCCGCGTGCTGTTGGAGTCGAAGGCACGGTTGAACCGGGTGGGTTTGCAGCCGGAGGCGCAGAACCCGGGATCGTAGCCTGCCGCGAACGCCGTGGTGATGGACATGCAGCCGACCCGATAGGGCGCGGTCCAGGTGAGGACATAGGCCTGAACCGCGGGCGGGGTGTTGGCGTCCACTGCCGCTTTAAGGGGCGCGAACTGCTGCGGACTCATCTCCGGCTGTCCCGGGGCAAAACGCACGTGGATCAGGTTGCGCGCCGGAATCCCGCGCCGTGCCTGATAATAGGCGGCGATGCGCCGGCTCAGGGGGTCCGCATCGTTGACGATTACCGCCACTTGCGCCGGGCCCAGGGCGGTCTTCGGCACCTGAACGGCGATCGGAGGCGCGGCGCACGCGGGGGATCCCGCCAGCAGCAGGGCGGCGAGCCACACGGCACGCAACCGGGGCCAGCCAACGGCGCGGACGGAGGGGGCGTTCACCGTTGGCAGTGGCTGCAATAGAAGGTGGAGCGCTGCCCCTGGCGGATCCCCTGTACCGGCCGCGCGCAGGTTACGCATGGGGCGCCCGCGCGCTGGTAGACCCGCAGGTGCAACTGGAAATAGCCGGGGCGGTCCTCGCCATTGCGAAAGTCCCGCAGGGTCGTGCCGCCCTGCCGCAGAGATTCCTCCAGCACCTGCTGGATCGCCGCTACGAGCGGCTCGTACCGCGCGCACGCGATGCGGCCCGCGGACCGCAGCGGATGGATGCCCGCCAGGAACAGCGCCTCGTTCACGTAGATGTTGCCCAGGCCGGCGACCATGCGGCTGTTCATGAGGAAATGTTTGATAGCCACCCGCCGGCCGCGGGACCGGGCGCACAGGTCCGCGGCCTGGAGGTGGGGTGCGAGCGGCTCGGGACCCAAGTGACACAGCAGCGGGTGGCGATGGGGATCCACCGTGGTCCACAGGACACACCCGAAGCGGCGCGGATCCCGCAGCCGCAGACAACGGCCGTTGTCCAGTTGGATTTCCACATGGTCGTAGGGTTCCGGCGCAGTGTCGGTGGCAGTGACCCGGAGGCTGCCGGACATCCCCAGGTGCAGGATCACCGTGCCCCGGGAGGTGCGCAGCAGCAGATACTTGGCGCGGCGTTCCAGGGTCTCCACCTGGGCCCCGGGCAGGGTCCGGATGAGTGCTCCCGGCACCGGCCAGCGCAGGCGCCGGTCGCGGACTATCACGCCGGTGACCTTTCGGCCGATGACATGGGGGGAAAGCCCCCGGCGGGTGATCTCAACTTCGGGTAGTTCAGGCATTGTTCATTTGTATCGCGGGACGCGGGTCGGATAGTATTGGAATTTCATATCATTTCAAATCGCTGGGTTGGCCCGCGGGCCGCTGGAGCCATGGAAGCACCCTACAGAAACCTCGTTCGCCCGGCCGGTTCCCCCGCCACGCGTCGGCGCGGCACATGGCACCTAGCCCTGCTCTGCGGGTGGCTGCTGGTGGGTGCGGCCTTGTGTCCGGTCCACGGGCAGGGTACCAAGGTCCTACCCAAAGCCAATGACAGCCAGCAGGTCACCCTGAATTTGAAGGACACGGACTTGCAGGCCCTGATCGCCACGGTGGCGGAAATCACCGGCAAGAATTTCGTGGTAGATCCCCGGGTACAGGGCAAGGTGACGGTGATCTCCTCGCGGCCCATGAACCAGAATGAATTGTATCAGGTATTCCTGTCCATCTTGCAGGTGCACGGGTTCGCGGCGGTGCCGGCGGGAGCGGTGATCAAGATCGTCCCGGACGTGACCGCCAAGCAGGACGCCATCCCCACCGCGACTCGGGAGAATCCCGGCTCCGGGGACGAGATGGTCACCCGGGTGATACACGTGAACAATGTCTCTGCCGCCCAGCTGGTCCCTATTCTGCGCCCGCTGGTGCCCCAGCAGGGGCACTTGGCGGCCTATCCGTCCTCCAACATGCTGGTGATCTCGGACCGTGCCGACAATGTCGAGCGCCTGGTACGGATCATCCGGCGCATCGACGCCTCCGGTACCAGTGATGTGGATATCGTACCGTTGCAGCACGCCTCGGCGGCGGACGTGGTTCGGGTCCTTGGTTCGCTGCTGCAGACCGAGCAGCAGGGCAGGGGGCCGGGCAACGGGCCGATGGTGATCGCCGATGAGCGTACCAACAGCGTGCTGATCGGCGGCCCGCGCGCCGACCGGGCGCGGCTCAAGGCGATCATTGCCCATCTGGATACCCCGATGAAGTCCACCGGCAACACCCAGGTGGTCTATCTGCACTACGCGGATGCGAAGGATCTGGTGCCGGTGTTGCAATCCGTGGTGAAGGGTCAGAGCGGGAAAGGCGTGGGCGGGGCAGCCGGTGCCACCGGGTCCCAGAGCGTTGAGATCAGCGCCGATCAGGCCACCAATGCCCTGGTCATTACTGCCCCCCCCGACGTGCAGCGCTCCCTGCGCGCCGTCGTCCGGCAGCTCGACATCCGCCGTGCCCAGGTGCTGGTGGAGGCGGTGATCGCCGAGGTCTCCGCGAACAAGGCCGCGCAACTGGGGGTGCAGTTCAATGCGGCCCAGAACTTCGATGCGACTGGTCCGGTGGCAGGCACCAACTTCACCACCGGAGGTTCCTCGGTGACCAGCGTCGCCGCCAATCCGCTCGGCGCCCTGGGCGACGGTCTTGCCCTCGGATTTGTCCAAGGCACCAGCACGTTGTTCGGGACCCAGTTCTTGAACATTTCCACCCTGATCCAGGCGCTGGCCTCCGACACATCGACCAATATTCTGTCGACGCCCACGCTGCTCACAATGGACAACCAGGAAGCGGAGATCGTGGTAGGCCAGACCGTGCCGTTCGTTACCGGCCAGTTCACCAACACCGGCAACACCAGCACCACCGGTGTCGTGAATCCGTTCCAAACCATTCAGCGCCAGGATGTGGGTCTTACCCTGAAGGTCAAGCCTCAGATCCACGAAGGGGACACGGTCAAGCTCGATATTCAACAAGAGGTATCCAGCCTGACCAATAGCACGGTGGCCGCTGACCCGATTACCAACAAGCGTTCGATCAAGACCAGCGTCCTGGTGGATAGCGGCAAGATTGTGGTGCTGGGTGGCCTGATCCAAGAGACCCACGACGAGAGCGTGGAGAAGGTTCCAGTGTTGGGTGACATCCCGGTGATCGGTGCGTTCTTCCGGAGCAAATCGAGTACGTTGAATAAGACCAATTTGATGGTGTTCCTGCGCCCAGTGATCATGCGTGACACCGGGCTGGCCAGCGCGTACACCGCCGAGAAGTACAACTACATTCGTGCCCAGCAAATGGCGCTGCAGAGCAAGGGCGTGTTCCTTATGCCCCGGGCCCGGGCACCGATGCTTCCGGAACTCAGCCGGTACACCCAGTTGCCGCCGCCGTTCGACGGCGAGGCCCCGACCACGGCCGGACCCGGCACCGCCGGGTCCGGGCAGCCGTAACCCTAGCCCCGCCCATGGCGACGGAATCGACTCTGGAGCGCTATGGGGTCCCTCAGCCGGTCCCCGGCGTGCCCGCCGATGCCTGGGAAGACGGCGTCATATCCAGGCCGTCGTTTATTTTCGCCCGGCGCCATGGGTTGCTGGTCACTGGCCGCGAGGATGGTTGCGCGGTCGTCGCCTGCCGTGTTGGGGTGAGCAGCCAGGCCCTCGCGGAGTTACGCCGTTTCCTGGGGCGGCCCCTGCGCCTGCAGACGATATCCAGCGAACAGTTCGACTTGTTGTTGGGCTCCTCCTATCAGGAAAACACTAACCACGCCATGTCAATGATGGAGGACCTGGGGGATGAGATGGATCTGTCCCGGGTGGCGCAACAGCTCTCAGAACCCACTGACCTGCTGGAGAGCCAAGACGACGCGCCCATTATCCGCTTGATCAACGCACTACTCACCGAGGCGGTGAAGGAAGACGCCTCGGATATCCACATTGAGCCGTTCGAAAACCGGCTGGTGGTGCGGTTCCGGGTGGATGGTGTGTTGCGGGAAGTGCTCACACCGCCGCGCCAGGTCGCCCCCCTGATCGTCTCCCGGGTAAAGGTCATGGCGCGGCTGGACATAGCGGAGAAGCGCTTGCCCCAGGATGGGCGTATCTCCCTGCGGGTCGCCGGGCGCGCGGTGGACGTGCGGGTGTCCACCCTGCCGTCCGGCCATGGTGAGCGGGTGGTGCTGCGTTTGTTGGACAAGCAGGCCGGGCGCCTGGACCTGGAACACCTGGGTATGGCCGTGGAAACCCTGCATGTGATCGATCAGGTGATCCACCGGCCGCACGGGATCGTGCTGGTTACCGGCCCCACCGGATCCGGCAAGACCACTACCCTGTACGCAGCCATCACGCGCCTCAACGACCGCAGCCGCAACATCATGACTGTGGAGGACCCTATCGAGTATTACTTGGACGGCATCGGCCAGACCCAGGTCAACACCAAGGTGGACATGAGCTTCGCGCGCGGCCTGCGCGCTATTCTGCGCCAGGATCCAGACGTGGTGATGGTAGGCGAAATCCGCGATCTGGAGACCGCGCAGATAGCAGTACAGGCGAGTTTGACGGGTCACCTGGTGTTTTCGACCTTGCATACCAACACCGCGGTAGGTGCGGTGACGCGGTTGCGGGATATGGGGGTGGAGCCGTTCCTGCTTGCATCGAGCCTGATCGGCACCCTGGCCCAGCGCCTGGTGCGGACGTTGTGTCCCCACTGCAAGACGGCCTATACACCGTCCCGCGGAGAGTGCGAGGCCTTTGGGTTGGATCCTGATGCGCCACCTACCCTGCACCGGCCCAACGGTTGCGAGCACTGCAGTTTCCTGGGATACCGCGGGCGTACGGGTATCTACGAGCTGGTGGCCTTGGACGACCCGATGCGCACTATGATCCATGACGGCGCCGGTGAGCACGAGCTGGAGACTTATGCGCGGAAACTCGGTCCCAGCATCCGCCAGGACGGGCGCCGTCGCATCCTGACCGGCGACACCTCGGTGGAGGAGGTGTTGCGGGTCACCCGGGAGGACTGATCTGCCTCCCGGTCCAGACGGCGCGGGTGGTGGCCGTCCGAGCCGTCCCAGTAGAACAATTCTGATCCCGGCCGGGTGTGCGTCGAGAACTCGCAACCCACGACCGGTACGACGATCTATCCGCCGCAACCGTAACGAGCCCCCGACGCCGGAGTCCTGATGGGTGCCTTCGAATACAACGCCCTCGATGAGAAAGGCCGGGAACGCACGGGCGTGCTGGAGGGGGATACCGCCCGCCAAGTGCGTCAGCGGTTGCGCGAAAAGGGCCTCGTTCCATTGTCGGTGGACGAGGTGGTGCGCCGCGAGTCCGGTGGTACCCGCCGTCCCCTGGTGCGCCGCCGGGTCAGCGCCACAGATCTGGCGTTGATCACCCGCCAGCTCGCCACCCTGGTGCGCGCCGGTCTCCCGCTCGAAGAGGTGTTCCATGCGGTGGCCCGGCAGACCGAAAAACCCCGGCTTCAGAGCATGCTGCTGGCGGTCCGTTCGCGCATCACGGAGGGCCATGACATGGCCACTGGGCTTGCGGATTTCCCGCATGTGTTCCCGGAGTTATACCGGGCGACGGTAGGCGCCGGTGAGCAGTCCGGCTACCTGGAGGCGGTGTTGGAGCGGCTTGCCGACTACACCGAGACCCGCCAGCAGTTGCACCAACGCATCCAACTCGCCTTGCTCTATCCGGTCATATTGACCCTGGTGGCGCTGGCGGTGGTCACGGGCCTGCTGGCCTACGTGGTGCCCCAGGTCGTGCAGGTATTCACCAACCTCAATCAGCAGCTCCCGGTGCTGACGCGCGGCTTGATCGCCGTCAGCGATTTTCTGCGTGCGAACTGGGGCCTGATTCTGGTGGTCCTGATCGCAGCAGGGGCGGGGACCACGTATGTATTGCGCCTGCCAGGGCCCCGACGCCAGTTCCATCGCTTTCAGCTTCGGATCCCGCTGTTGGCGCGTTTGGTGCGCGGGCTCAACACCGCGCGCTTCGCGCGCACCCTCAGCATCCTGGTGGAAAGCGGCGTCCCGGTACTGGAGGCCCTTCGGATCGCCGCCCAGGTGATGTCCAACCTTCCCATGCGCGCGGCGGTGGAAGACGCGGCGGCACGGGTGCGGGAGGGGGCGACTCTGCACGGTGCCCTGGAGGCCAGTGGCCTGTTCCCGCCCATGATCGTAAGCCTGATCGCCAGTGGCGAGGCCAGCGGTAATCTGGAGGGGATGCTGGATCGGGCCGCGGTGAGCCAAGAACGGGAGATCGAGACCCTGATCTCGGCCCTGCTGGGCCTGTTTGAGCCCTTGCTGATCCTGCTCATGGGCGGCATGGTGTTGGTGATCGTTATCGCCATCCTGCTGCCTATTTTCGACCTCAACCAGCTGGTGAAGTAGCGCGCCACGCCGATCGTCCATCGGGCCTGCATCCCCGCTCGCTTGTTTCACGGTGGGATTCCGGTAAACAATACGCCGGGCATCCTGTCCAGCGGGAGGAGTCGGAGCCGTGCCGCGTACCACAAAAGAATACGTTGCCCATGTCCAGTGGTTTCGGGACTCCGCGCCCTATATCAACGCGCACCGGGGGCGTACCTTCGTGGTCGTGTTCGGCGGCGAAGCGGTGGCGGATCCGCGGTTTCCCAACCTGGTCCACGATATCGCGCTGCTCCACAGCCTGGGGGTGAAGCTGGTGCTGGTGCATGGCGCGCGCCCGCAGATCGAGGATCGTCTGCGGGCGCACGGCGCACAGTTGCACTATGTCAATGGCCTGCGGATCACCGATGACGCGGCGCTCGCGTGCGTGAAGGACGCTGCGGGCAGCGTGCGGGTGGAGATCGAGGCGCTGCTGTCCATGGGGCTTGCCAACACGCCCATGTCCGGTGCCCGGCTCCGGGTCGCCTCCGGAAATTTCGTGGTGGCCCGCCCGCTGGGCGTGCGCGACGGCGTGGATTATCTGCACACCGGGGAGGTGCGTCGCGTGGACGGGGAATCGATCCGCCGCCACCTGGACGGCAACGCCATCGTGCTGTTGTCCCCGATCGGTTATTCCCCTACCGGCGAGGTGTTCAACCTGAGCGCCGAGGATGTGGCATGCGCCGCGGCGGTCAGCCTGCGCGCCGACAAGCTCCTGGGGCTGGTGGAGGAGGCCGGCGTGGTAGACGCGCGCCGGCGTTTGGTGCCGCAACTCACACCTCTGGAGGCGGAACGCAGGCTTCATGGGCGGCGCCGGCTTCCCGAGGACGTGGCGCGCCACCTGGCCGCGGCGGTGGAGGCATGCCGTGCCGGTGTGCCGCGCGCGCACCTGGTGAGCCGTCACGTGGATGGTGCCTTGCTCCTGGAACTCTTCACCCGTGAGGGGGCGGGTACACTGGTCACCTCCGAGGTCTTCGAGGGGATCCGTACTGCGACCATCGACGACGTCGGTGGAATCCTGGAGCTCATCGCCCCCCTGGAGGCGGAGGGGGTCCTGGTGCGCCGCTCCCGGGAGCGGCTGGAGATGGAGATCGAGCGTTTTTCGGTAGTGGAACGCGACGGGATGATTGTCGCCTGCGGTGGTTTGTACCCCTTCCCCGAGGAGCGCTGTGCGGAACTCGCCTGCCTGGCGGTTCATCCCGATTATCGTAGTGCGGGCCGCGGCGACGCCTTGTTGCAGTACCTGGAGCGCAAGGCGTCGGACTTGAGTATTCAGCGGTTGTTCGTCCTCACGACGCGCACCGCCCACTGGTTCCGTGAGCGTGGATTCGAGGCGGCGGAGCCGCGCCAGCTTCCGATCCAGCGCCAGCGGCTCTACAACTTTCAGCGCAACTCCAAGGTGTTCATGAAGCGGCTGCGGGTGGGCAAGGCAGTTTGAGTCTCGCTACCTGTAAGGAATGCGGTACCGGGGCGACTTAACCCGCATTATGCATGAACGTTCGCGCAGGGCAGTGCGGTCCGCGCCGCCCTGGGGGCAAGGCCGGGGCGATGGGGTCCCAGGGCACGGTAAGCGATCCCGAGAGCCTCCGCCCACGCACTGACCGGCGGACCGTGTGTCGCGCCACTGGCCTGAGAGGTGTGCCAGGCGGGCCGCACGGATTCTACATGTGGCCCACAGTCCCGCACTGGAGCACTCGCCGCCCTTGCGGATAATGTCGGTAGGTGCCAGCGGGACCGGACCCGATGTTCTGTTCGATCCACCCAACTGTCTTATCGAGGTGATCTCCCGTGGAAGTAATGCTCTTCGCCTGCATTGTGTTTCTCGCCTATGCCAACGGAGCCAACGACAACTCGAAGGGTGTTGCGACCCTGTTCGGGAGCGGTGTCACCCAGTACCGGGGTGCGATCCTGTGGGGTACTCTGGCGACCCTGCTGGGCTCGCTCATGGCGGTGTTCATTGCCAAGGGCTTGCTGGGCACCTTCAGCGGTAAGGGGCTGGTGCCGAACGCGGTGGCGCTCATGCCGAGCTTCACCGTCGCGGTGGCCCTGGCGGCGGCCCTGACAGTCATGTTGGCGGTGCGGTTGGGGATGCCGATTTCCACGACCCACGCGTTGGTGGGCGCACTGGTGGGCGCCGGTTGGTTCGCGTCGCGGGCGGGAGTGGACACGGGCCAGCTATGGCACAGCTTTTTCATGCCCTTGCTGGTAAGTCCGCTGTTGGCTATTGCTGCCGCGGCGCTGGTCTACCCGGTGGTGCGCTATGTGCGGCGCGCGCTTGGCATCACCCGTCAGACCTGCGTATGTATCGGGCAAGAGATCGTGGCGAGCGTGCCGGAGGGTACCGTGGACGCGCGTGCCGCGGTGATGGCTCAGGCCCAGTCCCTGCCGATCGTGCGCGTGGGCGTGAAGCCGGCGTGCATGGACCGCTACACGGGGCGGGTCGTGGGGGTGGAGTGCGACCGCGCGGTCCACGTCATGCACTATCTCAGTGCCGGCGCGGTGAGCTTCGCCCGCGGGGTGAACGATACCCCGAAAATGGCGGCGATCCTCCTGTTGACCGGTGGCCTCAGCGCCCAGGCCGGCATCACGCTGGTGGGGATCGTGATCGCGATTGGCGGATGGCTGAGCGCGCGCCGGGTTGCTGAGACCATGGGCCATCGCATCACCGGGATGAACCCGGGTCAGGGCTTGGTGGCCAACTTGGTGACGTCCACCCTGGTGCTGGGCGCTTCGGCCCTGGGCATGCCGGTGTCCACCACCCACGTTTCGTGCGGGGCGCTGTTCGGGATCGGGACCGTGACGGGACAGGGTCGCTGGGGGACCATCGGCGCCATCACGTTGTCCTGGGTGGTTACCCTGCCGGTGGCTGCGTTGTTGGGCGCCGCGGGCTTCGCGGCCCTGAGGGGGTTGGGAGGGTAACGGAAGGGAGTGGGGCCGTTCCGTCAGCGCTTCAGTGCCAGGGTGAGACCGTCGGCGATCGGGAGCAGGCTGATGGCCACGCGCTCATCGGCGTACAGCCGGTGGTTGAAGGCCCGGATCGCCTCGGTATCCGGTTCTTGGTTGGACGGATCCGCGACCTTGCCGGCACGCAGCACGTTGTCGACGGCGATGAGTCCACCGGTGCGCAGCAGTTTCAGGCTGCGTTCGAAGTAATCCCAGTAGCTTTCCTTGTCGGCATCGATGAAGGCGAAGTCAAAACTGCCATCCTCCCCGTTTGCCAGCAACGCATCCAGGGTCTCGATAGCGGGGGCCAGGCGCAGGTCTATCTTGTGCTCTACCCCCGCCTCTTTCCAATAGCGCCGGGCGATCGCGGTCCATTCCGCACTAATATCGCAGGCCACCATGCGCCCTTCGGTGGGCAATGCCTGGGCCACCGACAACGCGCTGTAGCCGGTGTACACACCGATCTCCAGGGTGCGCTGTGCGCCCATCAACTGTACCAACAGCGCCATGAATTGCCCCTGCTCGGGGGCGATCTGCATACGCGCCATAGAATCGACGGCGGTCTCTTCACGCAGCCGGCGCAGCAGGGTGCTTTCGTGAATTGAGACCGAGAGCACATACTGGTATAGCGAATCCGTTAGGGTAAAGGTGTGGTTGGTCATGGAATATGTTGGTCCACTGCGGATGGCAAGGCTAAAGGTAATCATCTATGCTTGCGCGGCCGAAGACAAGACCATTTCCCTCATCCTCGCGAGGAGAGTTGGCTGTGTCCTATACGGGCCGCACCCCTGCTGTTTCTGACCGGTTTTCCGGCTGTCCCGCCGACAGCGTCAGGGTCCTCCAGTTCACGGACACCCATCTCTACCGCGACGCTGACCGGACGCTGCTCGGTCTGAATACTCAGCAGTCGTTTGAGGAAGTGCTGGTCCGCGCCCGGGCGCAGCATTGGCCGGCGGATCTGGTGCTGGCCACCGGCGACTTGGTGCACGATCATTCCCTGGAAGGTTACCAACGCCTGCGCGAGACCCTCGCCACCCTGGGCGTTCCCGGTTATTGGTTGCCTGGTAATCACGACGATCCGCGGCTGATGCGCGCCGCCCTGCAGCGCAGCGGTGCCAGCGACCCGCGCAGCGTACGCGTCAAAGGTTGGCAGATCATCCTCCTGGATTCCCACCTGGAAGGCAGCGACGCAGGCCGCGTCGCCCCCGCGGAATTGGAACGTTTAGAGGAAGACCTGGAGCGTTTTTCGGACCACCATGCCCTGGTGTGTTTGCACCATCCGCCGGTGCTCATCGGTAGCCGCTGGATGGACGCAATCGGCCTGCAGAACGCCGAGGAGTTGCTCGCGCTCCTCGACCGTCATCGCCAGGTACGCGCGGTGCTGTGGGGCCACATTCACCAGGAATTCCTGGGTGAGCGACGCGGCATGCTGCTGCTCGGTACGCCGTCTACATGCTTCCAGTTCAAGCCGAACCGTGCCGATTTTGAGGTGGACTCGGAGCCTCCCGGTTACCGCTGGCTGGTGTTGCATGCCGACGGGCGCGTGGAGACCGGGGTGGAACGGCTGGCGGACTTCCCGGTGGAGATCAACATGGCGTCTACCGGCTACTGACGTAGGGGTTCGAGCCGAGGCCGAGGCGGGCAGTTGATGCAACAGGCCCGCAATGAGCTCACCGCCCCGGTAGCGGCCGATGATAGGTACACGCGTCCCGGACCTGCTGGCCGTGGGATCGCCAGAGCGCGGCGGCGAGCGCCCGCGTATTCCCTGATTGATTCCTTCAAGCCGTGCCCGCCCGTCGTCGCGCAGCTCATAAGGCCCATGCCTAGCATCATGTCCCGCTGGCGCTTTGCCCGTAGGCAGGAGTCCGATCCACGGCTCGGCAACGTCCTGGGTGACGATCAAGCGTAACTGACCCGGTTTCGTCCCAGGTCCTTGGATCGGTAGAGATGCTTGTCCGCGGTTGAAATGAGGGTATCCAGGCTGCGGTGGCGTGTTTCCCATTGTGCCACGCCGAAGCTCGCGGTAACGGTGATATCAACGCCCTCATGCCGTACGGTCACGTTTGCCACCACCTTGCGCATTCTTTCCGCCAGAGCCGTGGCCTCGCGGACATCCGTTTCGGGCAGGAGCAGGATAAACTCCTCGCCGCCCCATCTGGCAATCACATCCTGCTCTCTCATGGCGCCCGTCAGGGCGCTCGCCGTTGCAACCAAGACCTCGTCTCCACGGGCGTGGCCATGGGCGTCATTGATACGCTTGAAATGGTCGATGTCCAATAGGACGACGGATAGGTTGCGATTGTGCCGTATCGTTATGTTCCAGATGGGAGCGGATATGGCGTAGAAGGCCCGTCTGTTGTTGAGTTGGGTAAGCGGATCCACCTTCGCTAGTTGTTCCGCGCGTAGCTTCTCCTCCTGACCGACGCGGAATCGATAGGTCAGCGCCAGCGCCAGCAGCGTGGCGTCCAGCAGCATCCCAATCTCCGCCGCGTGGTAGGTCCAGATGTTCAGTGGGATGAGGCCCGATACCGAAAGCGCGGTCAATGAAGCGCCGACCATGGCTGCAACAGCGGCCAGCAGAAAATACCTGGCCGACCCCTGGCCCGCTTTCACGGCGATCACGCACATGCCCAACATGACGCCGGTGAATATAAAGACGAATGCAAATGAAACGAACAGGGCATATTGCTGTCGGCCGGAAAGGACAGTGAGCAGCAGGAGGGATGAGGAAACTGCCAGATAGCCGATTACGGATTTGTGGATGCGCGGGAAATGTGTGCGTGTATGCAGAAAACGCAGGGCGAACATCAGGCCGCTCGTCCCGTAGAGCTGCATGAGAATTGGGTTTGACCACTGTTCCCAGCGCGTGTGGTTGGGCCAGATCCACTCGAAGCCATGCCCCGTATAGGAGATGTTCATCAGCAGGAACATCCCAAGATACAGGGAATAAAGGGCGTACCACGGTTCCCGAAGACCGGCATACAACATTACATTATACGCCAGTAGTGCGAACAGAAATCCGTACAGGAAACCGTAACCGTAGTCCCGGTGCCGTTCTGCGGCGTGTGCGTGTTTCGGCGCCATCAGGTATATCGGCAGGACCATCGGGTCGGGCGTTTCCACGCGCACAAAGATGTCGCTGACGCCGGGTTCAAATTTGTGGTCGAACGCGAAGTAGCGACTTTCGACAGGGCGGAGATTGAATGCCTTGCGGTCGCCAACGTGGTAGGTGGCCTCCGTTCTGCCGCCATGAAGGAAATAGATGTCGACCTGATCGAGCCATGCGGTATTGATAGATAACTGCCGTTGCAACGGCCGTCCGGTCGGGTTACCGACGCGAAAATGAATCCAAGCGGGTTCCGAACCAATACCGAAATTCAGAACCGGACTGCGGCCAGCAGTGAATTTCCCGCGATCGTGATCGGCGATGGCGTTGTCCAGCGTAAGCCTGCCATGTGCCTCCCTGAGGTAGTCGGTGTAGCGTCCGATGGGGCCTGCGTGAGGCGCGTTCGCGGAAACGATGAGGCTGGAGGGGGCGGCCGTTCCCTCCAGCGTGATCCAAAGCAACAGGATCAGTGGTAGGAGCGAATGAGTGTTCATGAATTAGAACCTATCTCAAAATGCATCTTGGTCGCCCATGCGGCGTTGCGGACCCTGCTGCGGTGCTCATTTGCTGGGCGTAAATTGCGCTCCTCGCAGGGCCCACGCCTTGCCTGAGCGCCCGATCTGCGATTTTGAGATAGGTTCTAGTAACGCGCCGCTGGGTCCGGTGACCGGTGTCGCCGATCCGGTGGATGGATCTATCGCGGGCTCAATGCGATCTTCCGGTAACATCTCCCCACCGGGACGGAGGCTGGTATCGCGATGGCCCGCCACCGAAAACCCCCACCCACCGGACCGCTTCAGAAATTATCATACTCCAAGCTGAGGACGGATTGGCCCGCTTCCCCCGTGCCTTCTACCATTGCATTGCGCAATGGATGCTACCGATCCTGATGTCCGACCGGCGCCGCGGGTGCGCTGAGGATGCGCGCCATCTCCTGGATCCGTTGCGCAGCCGGACGTTCGGTTTTATTCGCCGCGGCTAGCACCTGGACATAGTCCGACAGGAACGCGGGCAAGGCCTGGAGTATGCGTGCCCGCCGCCGCCGGCCGACGCCCTGTACCGTCCATGTGGCGCGCCACTGGCAATTGGGCGTGGCGTCGCACACCTTCAGGCTCCAGGTGGGACGGTTGGGTTGCCACTCATGGCACCGTACGACCAGCCGGTAGGCCTCGGAGGCGCCGTCCAGTCCCACCGCCGGGCCGTAGTGCTCGACCTCCAGTTGCGCCGTCAAGGTCGCGAGTTCCTGGTCCAGTTGTGCCAGGGCCTCGGTGACCTCGGAGCTCATTTCCGGCGCGTCGGTGCGCGATCTCTGCGCCAGCAATTTCAGGTAGTCGTTCATCGGCGGATCCCGGGGTGAGTTCGGTGACCGGTGGTGGTCAGTTGTGAAGGCGGTCACAAACCGGCCGGCCTCGAAACCCTATCCTGTTGTATGGAGAAGCCTTCCGCGGCGGCGCGGCCGAGCGGCCTTGCGCCATAGCCGGGGTGACGTCGTACCGCTCAAGTACCGCTCACCCATGCCGCCTTCATTGTAGCACTGTGCTGCCGGCGTTGAGGCTGGCGGTGTGCGTCGGAACGCAGGGAAAAGGGCATGGGTGCGGCACAAAGACTGGTTGACACAGCTCGCTTGAGCGAGCTGGTTCCCCTCCATGGACTCACTCTGGATCATCTCCAGGAGCTTGCACGCAAATTTCCCGTTGAGGAACTGCCCCCCGGTACCGTCATCTTCGCTGCCGGCGAGCAGGATGCCCGTGCCATCTACCTATTGACCGGCGCGGTGGTTTTGGAAGCGCCGCGGCAGACCAAAGAGACCGTGCGCGCCGGGACCGACACGGCGCGCTACCCCCTCGCGCATCACCAGCCGCGGCGGCTGAGTGCGCGCGCCCTCGGCCCCGTCAGCGTAATCCGTATCGACGCCAGTTTGCTGGACATGATGCTCGAGTGGCGGCGGACCGATTCCTATGAAGTTACCGAACTGGATTCCGTGCCGGAGAACGATGACACCGACTGGCTGGTCCGTTTTCTGCAGTCTGCGGGGGCGGGCCGCATACCGGCCGGAAATCTCCACACCCTGCTTGGGCGGCTTGAGGAGGTCCCGTTCGCCCGCGGCGCCACTGTGGTTCGGGCCGGCGACCCGGCGGATAGTTACTACATCGTCAAGCAGGGGCGCTGTTCGGTGCTGCGCAGCGCGGCTCCGGGTGCGTCGGTGGAGTCGGTGGCGGAACTGGGCCCGGGCGAGGGTTTCGGCGAAGAGGCACTGGTCACCGGCGCTGCGCGCAACGCCACGGTGCGTATGGTGGAGGACGGGATGCTGCTGCGTCTGTCCCGCGAGGACTTCCACGAACTGCTTGCCGAGCCGTTGCTGCACCATGTGAGCTACGGGCAGGCGCGCGCGCTACTTCTGAAAGGGGCGGCGCTGGTGGATGTCCGAAACGCCGCGGAGCGTCGCGCCGTGCCTCTGGATGGGAGTCTGCATCTGCCCCTGGCGCTGCTTCGGGAGCAGGCCGCGGAGTTGGAGCATGACCGCCCGTATATCCTCTGTTGCGATACCGGAATCCGCGCCGCGGCCGCCGCGCTGTTGCTGGCCAACCGCGGCTTTGAGGTGAGCATCCTGGAGCGCGGGCTACGGAGTATCCCTGGATACGAGGCGTCGGTGTCCGGACCGGCGCCGCGCCCACATGTCGTCCCACGGGACGTCGTTGGCGGCCGCGGGCCGGATGGGCCCGCAGCTGCGTTGTCGGTTGCGCCGGCAGATGCGATCGAGCAGGCCCGTCGTGCCGTAGACGACGAGGCAGTGCGGATGCGGCAGGATGCTACGGCGGCGCGTAGCAAGGCCGAGGACCAAGCCTTGCGCGCGGCGCAGGGCCGTGAGCGTGCCGAGCGGGATGCCGCGGAATCGGTCCAAAGGGCGGAGCATGCGCAGCGGCGCGCCGAACAGGAAGCGCAGGCGCTGCGCGCCGAACAGGTGCGGATGGAGCAGGAAGCGGCCGCCGCGGCGGAGCAGATCCGCAGTGACCTGGAGGCGGCGCGGCGCAAGGCCGCGGCGGATGCGGCGCACCTGAAGGCGGACGCGGATCAGGCGCGCCAGAACGCCCGGGAGCAGGCGCAACGCGCGGCGCAGGCGGATGCGGCGCGCACCGAGGCCCAGAAGGAGGCGGCCCGGATCCGCGCCGAGGCCGATGCGGCGCGCGCTGAGGCCGGGGACCTTGCGGTACGGTTGCAGGAGCACTCGCGGGTATCCGAACAGGCGGCGGAGGATAAGGAGCGCCGGCTGCGTGCCGAATGGGAGGCTGGGCGCCGCGCGGCGGAAGAGCGTGCCGCGCGTCTTCAGTCCGAGGGTGAGGCGGCGCGGCGCACCGCAGAGGAAGTGGCGCAGCGTGCCGCCGTGGTGGAACAGGCGCGCGTGGCCGCGGAGACTGAGCTGGAGCGCATCCGCCAGGAGATGCAGACCACAAAATCTCAGGCGGAGCGCGAAATTGCAGCGCTCCAACAGGCGCAGATTCAGCGCGCGGAACAGGTCCGGCACGAAGCCGCGCGCATCCACGGCGAGATGGAGCGTCTGCGGCGTGACACCGATGTGGAACTGGAGCAACTACGGTCTGAGGCGGAAGCGGCACGGCGCGCGGCCCAGGACGAGGCGCGCCGCCTGGAAGCCGCCGACGTTGCCCGTATTGCGGCGCAACGGGAAGTGCAGCAGATGCGCGAGGAGGCGGAGGTAATACGCCGCCAGGCTGAGCAGGAAACCGAGCGTTTGCGTGCAGAACTGACAGCGGTGCAGCAGCGTGCGCGCGAGGAAGTGGAAAAGTCGTCCGCCGCTGCCTTGGCGCGCGCGCGCGCTGAGCAGCAGACGGACCGGGTGCGGGAGGAGGAAGGAGCCCGCCGGGAGGTCGCGGTGGGCGCCGCTCGCAAGCAGGCGGCGCAAGAAGTGCTGCGGGTACAGGCGGCGGAAGTCGCTCGCCGCCGGCGTGCAGAAGCGGAGGTGGCGCGCCTGCGTGCGGAGGTGGAGGCCGCGCGGTCCCAGGCAACCGAGGAGGCAGAGCGGGCCGCCCAGGCGGAGGCCGCGCATCGTCGGGCGGCGCAGGAGGCGCGCCGGTTGGCGCAAGCAGATGCGGCCCGGGCGCAGGCCGAGCAGGAGGTACGGCGGGTACAGGCGGCGGCGGAAGCGGCGCGGCACAAGGCCGAGCAGGAGGCACGCCACCTGCGGGAAGCGGCCGATGCCCTGGAACGCCGTGTGGCCGCGGAACAGGTGCTGCGGGAGGCAGCGGAGCAGGCCGAGCGGATCCGAGTGGCCTATGAGGGCTTTGCGCCCACGGATGCAGAGTCAGATCCGGAGCCAGCTCCCAGCCCAGCCACCCGCGCGGGTCTGGCGGCGCCGCCGTTGGCAGCGTCGCCCCCAACGTCTCCGGTATCGGAGGAATTCCCGCCAGAGCGCGCCGCTGCGCCGCCGCCGCGCGCCGCTGCGGGCGCTGCACCGCAGGGCCTGAAGCGGGCGCTGCCCAAGGACGAGCCACCCCCGCCCCTGGATTTCTCCATGCCCTGGCTGCAGGACCTGGTGGATCCGGATCCAGAGCCCGCGCCTCGGATCGACGCCGCGTCCGCGAATATTACGGCGGAGGGCGAGGGTGGTGCGGAGCCCGAGGAGTTTGTGGTTCTCCCGCGGATCCCGGAGATTCCCCCCTGGGACGCGGAGGTGGGTCCCAGGGATACCTCCACTGCGTCGCAGGTAGTGATACCACCGGCGGCTTCCACTTTGCGCGCCCGTTCCTCTGCTCTGCCGGTCGCCCCAAGCCAAGGCGACGTGGAGGATTTACCGTCGCCGGTGTCGAAGCCGGTGCGGGTGGCGGAGGAGGTGCCACCCCGCCGCGCGGGCTCCCAGCCGCGTACCGCAGTGGGACGGGTGATGGCGGTTTTGGGGGCGAGCTTGGCGCTGGTGGCCGGTAGTGCTGTCTATCTCCACACCGTGGCCCAGCGCGAGGATCGCGCACCCCTACCCGCGCTGGTGACCGCCCCACGTCACGCCCCTGCGGTGGTGGCTGTTACCCCGGTACCCGCAGCGGCGTCGCCGGTCCCCGCCGTACCGACTTCCCAGGCGCCGAGTATCGAGGCGGCGGAGCACCGGGTGCTGGCACAAGCGGAGCAACGGTTGCGGATGCGTCAACGGGCCCAGGGCGTCGCCACCCCGGCCCCCACGGGTCCGATCCTCCGGGGAGGATCCCTGCCGGCTCCCGTCCATGGTGGGCCAGAGCCGGCACGGGTGGGTCCCAGTGCGGCTGGGATGGCCACTTCGGCCACCAGGGTGAATCGCGCGCCTATAGGGGTCCCCGTGGCAGACACCCGAACGTCACCCACGCTTTCCCAAGGCCTGCCGGTCCCGTCATCTCCAGCGCCTAGCGGTGTCCCCAAGGCGGCGTCGCGAGCGCCGGTGGTCCGACCCCCCGATCCGTCCGGGCGGCTGCCGGCAGCGGTCCCGCCCCCTTCCCCGGGGCGGGACACCCGCGGTAGTGCGCCTCGTGCCGCCGTCCCGGTGGTGACGCCGGATCCCGCGCCTCCGACGATCACTGCCCCGGCCGCGGCGGCGGCCATCATCCCCGCGTCGCAGTCCGGCACCGGCGTCACCAAGTCGGTGACGAATTCCTTGATCCCTACCCCTACCCCTACCCACCAACCCTGATTTGCCCCCTGGGGTTCGTTGGGCGGAAGCCAGTGGAATTTGGCCGCCCACCCGACGAGAATCATGATGGCGCGTGGGTTCCGGTTCTGGTGCGGTTCTGTTCCACGAGCCGGTGGTGGGCAAATCTCCAGATGATGAGGTCATAGGCGTGTCAGATCAGGGTGCGATGCGGTCCGCTGCCACGACGCGGGCCGAGTGCCCCGGCCGCGGTGCCCCGAGGTCCATGGCCTCCGCCCTGCGCCGCGGCGCCGGGATCACGATCGGGTTGGCAGCGGGGTACTGGTTGCTGCGTGGCTTGGACTTCGGCCGTCTCGTGGGGATCATTGCCCAGGCACACACGGGCTTTCTGCTGCTGGTGCCCGGCGCGGTGATCGTGGAACAGTGGTGCCGGGCCTGGAAGTGGCGCCAGGTCCTGGCCGCCACGCGGAAGGTGCAGGTCCACTGGGCGTTCCGGGCCCAGATGGCGGGGTATATTCCGGGCATGGTCGCGGGTTTTGGCACCAGCGCGTTCATCCGTTCCTGGCTGCTTGCGCGGCGCGCGGGTCTGCGTACCAGTGCGGTATTGGCGAGCAGCGCCGTGGACCGTTTGATCGATTCCTTCGCCTTCGCGCTATTTGTCGGGCTGGCGGCGGGGGTGGTGATCCTTCCCAAGGCCGATGCCGGCATGACCCAGGCACTGCGTCTGTCCAGCGTGGTGATCCTCGCCATCGCGCTAGTGCTGCTGGCGGCGTTCGCCAGTCTGCGCAGGGGGGGGATCCCCAGGTGGGCCCGATGGCTGCTGCGGCGTTTGCCCATTCGTGCCGCGCGTGGGACCCTCAAGGGGATGAAGGGTTTTTCCGGCGGATTGACCTGGCCACAGTCGTCCGCGCGGCGCGGCGGCGTCGTCGCGACCGCCATCCTGATCAAACTTCTTGCGACCACGCAATACCTGTGGGCGGGACTCGCCTTCGACGTCCACCTCGCCGCAGGTGACTACCTCTTCATCATGGTCTTCCTGGGCGCGCTGGTCTTCGTGGGCATATTCGTGCGCATCCCAGGGGGCGGACTGCTCGCCTCCCTGTTCGTACTCGAGCTGTTCGGGGTACCGAAGGCGCAGGCACTGGCGATGACCTTCGTGGTCATGAGTTCCTTCCTGCTGACGGTGGTCCTGGCGGGAGGGGCTGCACTGATTCTGGAGGGCGTAGGCGTGGGAACGCTGCGGCGTCTCGTTGCCGGGTCGCGTCAGGATCGGGATCCCGACCGATCCGTTGCCCAGATCTGATCCGTCTCCGGCTAATCGCACCGCGGCCGGGGCGTTGCCGTCCTGCGCCGTCATCGGGGTCTAGTGCGTGGGCTTGGTGGGTATCGCGGCGGCTGGTACGGGCGCCGCTTTGGGCGCGGATGCAGCGGCCGGTGGCGCCGGTTTTCCGGGGTGCGCTGCCACGTAGTCGAACATCTCCGCGTGCAGGGGCCATCCGGATCCATCAGTGACCACCACGGTCCAACGTCCGAGCGACGTGGGGTCCAGGGTCTTGAGGGAATAGACCCGCCAGCGGGGGCCGCCGATCTTGAAACGGACTTCGGCGACCACCCGTCCATCGTACATCCAACGGTGGATGATGGTCTTGCCTTCCATGCCTTTTATATCGGTGAAGTAGTACACCTGGTCCACGGAGTTCGGCAGGGTGACCACATCGTCCACCGGCTCGCGGTCCTTGATCCCGCGGGTGAATTGGGAGCGGACGACGGGATCCTCGTGGGCCGGCGCCGCCGCAGGGGATGCGGATTGCGCCGCGTGCGCCGCGATCCCACCCCCAATAAACAGCAGGAACGTGAGCGTCGCACACAGAATACTCCAGTGTCGCATGCTTACCTCCTGATGCCGTCCTGCCGCGAGACGCTATTGGCCGGCGTGGATCAACCCTCCCAGGCCTGCCTGGTCCAGGGACTCGTGGATTCTTTTGCGGATTGCCACCGGGTCTTCCAATTTCAAGACCTCCTGCACGAGCGCCTGCGCCCGTTCCCGCGGGTAGCTGCGGATTACCCACTTGACCCGGGGCAGATTCGCGGCGCTGGTGCTGAGGCTGTCGATGCCCATGCCCAGCAGCAAGACCGCCGCCGCGGGGTCGCCCGCCATTTCCCCGCATACGCTTACCGGTTTGCCGTGCCGGTGTGCACCCTCTACGACCTGAACCAGTGCCTGGAGTACCGCCGGGTGCAATGCATCGTAGAGCGCAGCGACGCGGCCGTTGTTGCGGTCGACCGCCAGCAGATACTGGGTCAGATCGTTGGTGCCCACTGACAAAAAATCGGCTCTGCGCGCGAAGGCGGCGGCTTGATAGACCGCTGATGGCACCTCGATCATCGCGCCTACCAGGGGCATGTGCACCGCCTCCCCCTCAGCGATCAGTTCATGATAGGCGCGACGGATCAGACACAGGGCCTCGTCCAATTCCGCCACCCCGCTCACCATGGGCAGCAGCACTTGGAGGTTGCCGGTCTCGGCGTCGGCGCGCAGCATCGCGCGCAGCTGGGTGATGAAGATCTCCGGGTGGTCCAGGCTGATGCGGATTCCACGCCAGCCGAGGAACGGGTTCTCCTCGCGTACCGGGAAGTAGGGCAACGCCTTGTCGCCACCGATGTCCAGCGTGCGCAAAGTGACCGGACGGGGCGCGAACGCTTGCAAGACCTGGAGGTAGATACCGCGTTGTTCTTCCTCGCCGGGGAAACGGTCGCGCATCATGAACGGCAGTTCCGTACGGTAGAGTCCGACGCCCTCTGCGCCGCTGCGCAGCGACGGCGTGATGTCCGCCAGCAGACCGGTGTTCACGTAGAGGGGGATGCGCACACCATCCGGGGTTTCCGCCGGCAGATCGCGCAGCGCCTCCAGGCCCGAGACCAGCCGTGCCTCCTCTTCCGCGAGCCGCTGGAACTCCTCGCGTACCCGGGCGTTGGGCCGTACGTGGACCCGGCCCTGATAGCCGTCGACGATCAACTCTTGGCCATCGAGGCGCCCGATGCGCAGGTCCTCCACCCCCATGACCGCGGGCACGCCCATCGCCCGGGCGAGGATCGAGACGTGTGAGGTGCTGGAACCACGCATGCACACCACACCGGCGAGCTGCCCGCTGGGGACCTCGGCGAGTTGGGTGGCGCTGATCTCCGTCCCGATGAGGATCGCCCGCTCCGGGTATTGCCGCGCTTCAACACTACGGGTCTGCAGGTGGATGAGAATACGCCGGCCCAGGTCGCGGATATCCTCGCCGCGCTCCCGCAGGTAGGTGTCGTGCATCTCGTCGAACCGATGCACGTGCTGTTCGATCGTTGCGCGCAGCGCGCCTTGCGCCCAATTGCCGTCGTGGATGCGCTGGAGGGCAGCCCCCAGCAGACTGTCGCTATCGAGCATCAGGGCGTAGGCGTCGAACAGCGCGTGCTCCTCGGGGGGTAGCAGGTCGCGCATGCGTTCACTCAGCGCACCGATCTCCTGGCGGACCGCTGCGAATGCGTCCCGCAGGGCGGCCTCCTCGCCGGCTACGTCCTCGGTGGGCCGGTCCGGCACCACATGGAGTTCCGCCGGCGGATAGACGGCGGCCGCGGTCCCGATCCCGACCCCGGGGGAGCCCGGCAGCCCGGTGAGGAACCGACGCTCCGACTCGCGTGGCACCGCGAGGTCCTCGATCCCGCCGCTCGCCTCGGCGTGGGCGATGGCACCGGCGAGCTGCGCGGCCAGCGTAACCAGGAAACTGACCTCTTCCTCCGCGTACTTGCGCCGTTCGCGGTTGCGTACCACCAGGACGCCCAGCACTTTGCGGTAGTGGATGATGGGTACGCCCAGGAAACCGTGGTAGAGCCCTTCACCGGTTTCCGCCACGAAACGGTAGTTGGGGTGGGCGGGCGCGTCCTCCAGGTTCATCGGTTCGGCGCGCCCGTGTACTACCCCGATGAGACCTTCGGTGAGTTTCAGGCGCACCTTGCCTACCATGTCGGGGTTGAGCCCCTCGGTGGCCATCAGCACGTTCTCGGAGCTTGCATGGTCCGTGAGGTAGACCGAGCAGGCGTCGGTGGACATGGAGGCGCGTACCTGCGCCACGGTGATGGACAGGGCTTGCCCCAAATTCTGGGCAGCGCTCACTTCCTGTACGATGCGGCTCAGGATGTCCAGCATGGACGGGCTTCCGTGTGGATGGGGGTCACTGGACCCCCGGTACGCGCCGGTGGCGGGGAGGTTTCAGTTCGACGACGGATGCGGCCTCTCCTGTTTCCAGGCGGGGACGCCGTCCGGGAACAGTAGGGGCGCCAGTTCCCGAAGTGCGCGCTTGTAGACCGCACGCTTGAACGGCACGACTTCCCGTATCGGATGCCAGTAATCCACCCAGCGCCAACCATCGAACTCCGGCCGGTCGCTGCGATCCAGACATACCGCGTGCTCGCTGCCCACCAGTTCCAACAGATACCAGACCTGCTTCTGGCCGATGCACAGGGGATCACAGTGGCGGCGGATGTAGCGCTCCGGTAACCGGTAGCGCAACCAGCCCTGGGTGCAGCCGATGACCCGCACGTCCTGGGCCTGCAGCCCAGTCTCCTCGGTTAGCTCCCGGAACAAGGCCTGTTCAGGGGTTTCGCCGCAACGGATGCCGCCCTGCGGGAACTGCCACGCGTCCTGCCCGATGCGCCGCGCCCAGAAGACCCGCCCGTCCCGGTTGCTCAGGATGATGCCGACATTCGGTCTATATCCATCACAATCAATCACTTCAAGTCCCTTCGGCGGTACCGGATCGCGTGCCAATTGTCCCATATTACATGGTTTTACACCAGTGACGCGGGCGCGGCGGCGCCCTGGGGTTTTGACTTTCCGTGTCCCGGCCCTATGCTGAGCGGTCGTTTGTCTAGGCGTCGGAGGGGATCGTTTTGGCGGTGGCACTGTTCGATCTGGATAACACCTTGTTGGCCGGGGACAGCGACTATGAATGGGGCTGTTTCTTGGCGGACCAGGGCGTGGTGGACCGGGAGCAGTACCTGGCAGCGAACCGGCATTTCTACCAGCAGTATCAGGCGGGCACGCTGGATATCCATGAATTCCTGGCGTTCCAGCTACGCCCGTTGACCGAGCACGACCCCACAACGCTGCAGCGCTTGCGCGCGGCCTTTGTAGATCAGCGGATCCGCCCCATTGTGCTACCAGCGGCCTGCGACCTGGTGAAACGCCACCGCGACCAGGGAGATGTGCCGGTCATCATTACCGCGACCAACCGGTTCATCACTGAGCCGGTGGCCGCTTTGCTGGGAGTGGAGCATCTGCTGGCCACCGAGCCTGAGTGGCAGGACGGGCGTTATACCGGGCGGGTGGCGGGCACGCCCTGTTTCCAGGCCGGCAAGGTGGAGCGGCTGCAGGCGTGGCTCGACGCCCAGGGCTTGGGTTGGCCCGGTAGCTGGTTCTACAGCGATTCCCACAACGACTTGCCCTTGCTGCAACGGGTGGATCACCCGGTGGCGGTGGATCCCGATCCGGTGCTGGCCCGTCATGCTCAGGAGCGCGCGTGGCCGGTAATCAGCTTGCGGGATCCGGACCGTCAATAGGGTCGCCCGCTCCTGGCCGTGGGCGCTGGCGTCCGCCGGGGCGGTCTGATTACACTGGGATGCAGTAGCAACGGGAGCCGGGCCGGGGGTAGCGCCGATGGACGATCCAGAACGCTTCGATGTCATCGTGGTAGGGGGCGGTCACGCTGGGGCTGAGGCGGCCCTGGCGGCGGCGCGCCTCGGCGCCCGTACCCTGTTGCTGACCCAGAATCTGGAAACCCTGGGGCAGATGAGCTGCAATCCGGCCATCGGCGGGATCGGCAAGGGCCATCTGGTAAAGGAGATCGACGCCCTTGGGGGTCTCATGGGCCGTGCCGCAGACCAAGCGGGCATCCAGTTCCGGGTGCTGAACGCCAGCAAGGGGCCGGCGGTGCGTGCCACCCGTGCCCAGTGCGATCGCCAACTCTACCGGCAGGCCGTGCGTGGCGCCCTGGAGTCCCAAGTCAACCTGGCGTTGTTTCAGCAGGGGGTGGACGACCTGATTCTGGAGCAGGGCCGGGTGGCCGGAGTGGTGACCCAGATGGGGTTGCGCTTCGCCGCTCGCGCCGTGGTGCTCACGGTGGGGACGTTCCTGGGTGGGCGTATCCATGTGGGACCGGCCCAGTACGAGGGGGGGCGCGCCGGTGATCCGCCGGCCAACGCCCTGGCGCGACGCCTGCGCGAACTGCCGTTTCGGGTCGAGCGGCTCAAGACCGGCACGCCGCCGCGCATCGACGGGCGCACCGTGGACTTCACGCGGATGGAGGCTCAGCCCGGCGACATCCCGGTGCCGGTGTTCTCGTTCCTGGGGCGGGCGGAACAGCATCCGCGCCAGGTGTGCTGTCACATCACCCGCACCACCGAACGTACCCACGACATCATCCGCGGTGGGCTGGATCGCTCGCCGCTGTACAGCGGTGCCATCGAAGGCGTGGGTCCGCGCTACTGCCCGTCCATCGAGGACAAGGTGGTGCGCTTCGCGGACCGGACGTCCCACACCTTGTTCGTGGAGCCCGAAGGGCTGAATACCCACGAGCTTTACCCCAACGGGATCTCCACCAGCCTGCCGTTCGACGTGCAGCGCGAACTGGTGTGCTCCATCCCCGGTTTCGAGCACGCGCGGATCACCCGGCCCGGTTACGCCATCGAGTACGACTTCTTCGATCCCCGAGACCTGCATGGGTCCCTGGAGACCCGGCATGTCGCGGGGCTGTTCTTCGCCGGGCAGATCAACGGCACCACCGGTTACGAAGAGGCCGCCGCGCAGGGCCTGCTGGCCGGCATCAACGCGGCCCGCCAAGTCCAGGACCGGGAGCCCTGGTGTCCGCGCCGGGACCAGGCTTATCTAGGGGTGCTGGTGGACGACCTGATTACCTGCGGGACCCGGGAACCCTACCGAATGTTCACCAGTCGCGCCGAGTACCGCCTGCTGCTGCGGGAGGACAATGCGGATCTGCGTCTCACCCCGCTGGGGCGTGAGCTGGGGCTGGTGGACGAGGCGCGCTGGCGCGCCTTCGAGACCAAGCGGGAGGCCATTGAGCGCGAACAGCAGCGGCTGGCGGCGCTCGTGGTACGGCCCGGTAGTGCGTTGGCGGTGGCCCTGGAGGCGTATCTGGGTCAAGCCCTGGGCCGGGAGTGTGCGGCGCTGGAGTTGTTGCGCCGGCCAGAACTCAGCTATGACCAACTCACCTCCCTGTCCGGCGCCAGCCCTCCGGCGGCGGACCCGGCGGTGGCGGCGCAGGTGGAGGTTCAAGCCAAGTACCATGGCTACTTGTCCCGTCAGGAGGACGAGATAGAGCGGGCGCGGCGCCACGAGGCCCTGCGGTTACCGGAGGATCTGGACTACGGCGCGGTGCGCGGGTTGTCGGCGGAGGTGCGCGAGAAGCTCCAGGCCGGCCGTCCCGCCAACCTCGGTCAGGCGGCCCGTTTGCCGGGGGTTACCCCCGCGGCCATCTCCCTGTTGATGGTGTATTTGCGCCGGCGGGAGGGTAGCACGACCGGCGGCGGCCGCAAGCGCGCCTGATGGTGTTCCGACCGCCGCCGCGCGCGCCAGGCGCCTCAGGGGCTGGTTCGGACCCCGGCCTTACCACCCCGGAAGCGCGTCTGTCCCACGGCCTCGCCGCCCTCGGCCTGTCGCCGGACTCCAGCCTCGCGCCGCGCCTGCTGGCCTACCTCGCCCTGCTCGCGAAATGGAACCGGGCCTACAACCTGACCGCGGTGGAGGATCCATTGGAGCAGGTGACCCGTCACCTGCTGGACAGTCTCGCGGTGCTACCGTACCTGCCGCCGGGCCACGTGCTGGACGTGGGCAGCGGTGCCGGTCTTCCGGGTATTCCCCTGGCGCTGGCCGCGCCGCGACGCCAGTTCCAGCTCCTCGACAGCGGCCTCAAGAAGACCCGGTTTCTGACCCAAGTAGTGGCGGAGTTGGCGCTTACCAACGTTACCGTGGTGCGCGAGCGGGTGGAGGATTTCCGGCCCGCGTTGCCCCCGGAGGTGATCATCGCCCGCGCGTTTGCCCCCCTGGACCGGCTCTTGGAGGCGCTCCGGCACCTGTGCCGGCCGGGGGTGGTGGTGCTGGCCATGAAGGGGATCTATCCGGGCGCGGACGAGCCCCCCTTGCCGGCGGGTTTCGCCCTGTCCGAGACCCACAGCCTGCAGGTCCCGGGTCTGGCTGCGCAACGCCACCTGCTGAGGATTGAACCCCGATGAGGGGTGTCCCCGGTGTGGACGCGACTGGGCAGGGCGCGGCAAAGCGGTTATGCTGAACCCGGGCCGGGATCGCCTCCGTCCAGGCTCGGACGAGTCCCCTTGCGGACGCGCCGCCCCACTTTCCGGTCACCTGGGTCTCATGGGCAGAATCATCGCCATCGCCAACCAGAAGGGGGGGGTCGGCAAGACCACCACCTGCGTCAATCTGGCCGCCTCCCTGGCGGCGGCCAAGCGGCGCGTCCTCCTGATCGACCTGGACCCCCAGGGCAACGCCACCATGGGTTGCGGGATCGACAAGCGCGAGGTGATCCACAGCACCTGCGACGTGCTGCTGGGGGATGCCCAGGTGGATCAGGCCGCGCTGACCCTGGAGGCCGCCGGGTTCGATGTGTTGCCCGCCAACGATGACCTGACCGCGGCGGAAGTGCAGCTCATGGGTGCCCAGCACCGCGAGCAGCGCCTGAGCCAGATCCTGGCCACGGTCCGAGACCGCTACGATTACTTATTCATTGATTGCCCGCCGGCACTCAACATCCTGACCCTCAACGCCCTGACCGCGGCGCGCGGGGTCATCGTGCCGATGCAGTGCGAGTACTACGCCCTGGAGGGGCTGTCCTCCCTCATGAACACCATCACCCAGGTCCAGAAGACCGTGAACCCGGCACTGGAACTGGAAGGTCTGTTGCGTACCATGTACGACACGCGCAACAACCTTGCCAACGAGGTTTCCGAGCAACTCAAGCTGCACTTCGGCGATAAGGTGTACAACACGGTGATTCCGCGCAACGTGCGCCTCGCCGAGGCACCCAGCCATGGGTTGCCGGTGTTGCTGTATGATAGGACCTCGCGCGGAGCCCTCGCATACCTCACCCTGGCGGGCGAGATGCTCCGGCGTCAGCGCATCACCCCCGAAACGGTGGAAATGGCCCACAATGGTGGCTAAGAAGCGGGGCCTCGGCAGGGGTCTGGAGGCGTTGCTGGGTTCGGCGGCTACGGCTGTGCCACCGCCGGTGCCAGCGGCGGTGGCGCGTGGCGAGGGATTGCGGACGTTGCCGGTGGGCGTGATCCGCCGTGGCCGGTCCCAGCCGCGCAGCGAGTTCCCCATCGCGGGGTTGGAGGAGCTCGCCGAGTCGATCCGTGCCCAGGGGGTGGTCCAGCCGATCGTGGTACGGGGCAGCGACGCCGACGGCTACGAGATCATCGCGGGGGAACGGCGCTGGCGGGCGGCGCAAATGGCCGGACTGCAACACATCCCCGCCCTGGTACGGGACGTGTCGGATCAAGCCGCCCTGGCCATGGCACTCATCGAAAATATCCAGCGGGAGGACCTGAGCCCACTGGACGAGGCACGTGCGATCCAGCGTCTGGCTGAGGACCACGGGCTCACCCACCAGCAGGTGGCGGAGTCCATCGGGCGTTCCCGGACGGCGGTCACCAACCTGCTGCGGCTTTTGGACCTGGAGGCGGAAGTGGCCGGGTTGCTCCGGGACGGGCGTTTGGAGATGGGCCACGCCCGGGCGCTGCTCTCCCTGGACGGCCGCCGGCAGATCCAGGTGGCGCGCGAAGTGGTGGCCAAGGGCCTGTCGGTGCGTGAGACGGAGCGCTTGGTCCGCCGTCTGCAGGCCGCACCGCCGTCGGGACCGGCCGGCGCGCCGCCGCGTACCGACCCGGACATCCAGCGCTTGGAGGAACGCCTGTCCGGGCAACTCGGCGCTCGGGTCAAGCTGGATCACCGTGCCGGCGGTAAAGGACGGCTGGTGGTCCAATACAACAGCCTGGACGAGTTGGACGGTATCCTGGCCCACATCAAGTAATTACTTATGGGATTTCCCTATGTTGGTACGCGACATCATGACCCGGGACATCAAGACCGCCCGTCCGGACACGCTAATCCGGGAGGTGGCGCTGGTGATGTGTTTTCACCGGATCAGCGGCATGCCAGTGGTGGCCGAAGACGGGAGCTTGGTGGGAGTTATTTCGGAGAAAGACGTGCTCCACGCGATGTTCCCCCAGCTTGAGGACTACATGCACAACCCGGCAACCCTGGATTTCGAGACCATGGAACGGGGCTACAAGGACGTGGTCAGCCTGCGGGTGGAGGAATTGATGAGCACCCGTGTATACACTGTCGATCCCGAGATGCCGGTGCTCAAGGCCGCCTCTGCGATGTTCCGGCACCGCATCCGCCGGATTCCGGTGGCGGAGGACCAGCGCCTAGTGGGGATCATCAGCGTGGGTGACGTCCATAAGGCGATCTTCCAGGAAAATCTGCACCCGGAATTGTAGCGGCGACCATGTCAGCCGCCCGCGGGTCCGGGGCCCGGCAGGGTGCCGGCGCCCACGGTGGCCCTCAGGCCTAAGCTGTGGTTTCTTAGGGCGTTAACATTGACCATTCCAGGCCGAGTCTTTATACTGCGCGGCGCCTAACCACCCCGCACTTTTGTGGTGCTGGCGGGCAGGGCCAGTTTCACCCGGGCCCGGTCGCAGGCGACGGCCTGGACGCTACTACGGCAGCCCGCATCGAGGTCCGGGGGCATGGGCAGCGGCATACGCAATATCCTAATTATACAAATAATAATAGTTCTAGCCGCGGCCGGAGTGTGGCTCGCGGTGCAGGGAACTGCCGCCGCCGGGGGGGCGCTCTTCGGCGGCGGACTGGCAGTACTCAACAGCCTGTTGCTGGCACGCGGGGTGCAGCAGGCCGGCGCGGCGGCGGCCCACAACGCAATAGGGGGCGTGGGCCACCTGTATCTGGGTGCGATGCAGCGTTATGTGCTGACCCTGGTGGGCTTCGGGGTGGGAATCGGGGTGTTCGGATTGCCGCCCGTGCCCCAGATCGTCGGGTTCGCCGTGGCCCAGCTCGGCTACATGGGCGGCCTGCGCCATTGACCCGCGCCGACGGTTGTCCCGCTGAGGATTGAAAGTCGGTCCGAGCAACAGGCGCGCAGCGCCGCGTGTGGGAAATCGAGGACCGTTTCGCGATCGTCCGAGGTGAATAGCGGAGCTATCCGACGCGCAGGATCGGCGAAAGTGGCTGTCTTCACGCACGCCCCGGTAGCGCACGATCACGCGGACCGTGTTTCTGGATGAACGTGTTAGCGTCCCGAACGAGCCCGGGCCGACGGTGGGGGATCCGCCGCGCGGTGCCGCGGCAGGGAGCAGGGGAGAGGGTGTAACGGTGACGGCGGCTGAACCGGCGACAGCGAATCCGGTCGAGTACATCCAGCACCATCTGGTCAACTGGCAGGTTGGGCACGGCTTCTGGAGCGTGAACCTGGACAGCTTGGTCGTAGGCTGGGTACTCGCCGGCGTGATCATGTTGGTCAGTTGGCGGGTGGGCCGCAACCTGGACCCGGACCGCCCGACCGGCATGCAGAACGTGCTGGAGTATCTGATGGAGTTCGTGGACGGGATGGTGCAGGAGGCATTCGCGTCCCGTAACCCCTTCGTCGCGCCATTGGCCTTCACGGTATTCATCTGGGTGTTTCTCATGAATTCCCTGGACTTGGTTCCCGTGGATCTGTTTCCCAAGATTGCCTCCTGGTTCGGCGTCGGACACTTCAAGCTGGTCCCCACCACGGACCCCCACACAACCTTTGCCCTGTCGCTGAGCGTTTTCGCGCTGGTGATCTTCTACAACATCAAGATCAAGGGTCCTGTGGGTTACCTCAAGACCTTTTTGTTCCACCCGTTCGGAAAGTGGCTGATCCCGGTCAATATCTTGATGACGGCGGTGGAAGAAATCGCCAAGCCACTAAGCTTGGCGCTGCGGCTGTTCGGCAACATGTTTACCGGCGAGTTGGTGTTCCTGCTCATCGCCCTGATGCCTATCTACGTGATACCGGTGCTGGGGGGGGTATGGGGCATTTTCGAGATGCTGGTAATCACCTTGCAGGCGTTTATCTTTATGGTGCTCACGATCATGTATCTGAGCATTGCCCACGAGGAGGCGCACTAGGACGTGTTGACGCGATACGCATGGCGGCGACGGGAGTCCTGCTGCTGCGCACTGCCGGTGCAGTTTTCACGGCAGGACGCATAGGCGGCACCCCGCGCCGGCGCCACGGGCCCGGCGGGAGACACGGTGCAACCCGATTTTCGGTTCATGTTTTTGCTAAGGAGAATGCTCGATGACTGCCGATGCGAATCTGACCAACCTGGTAACCATGATCTACGCCAACACCGCGCTAGGTGTAGGCGTGATGCTGGCCGCCGCCGGCCTCGGCTCGGCGCTCGGCTGGGGCTTGATCTGTGCCAAATATATGGAGGGCGTTGCGCGTCAGCCTGAGATGATGCCCACGCTGCGGATCCAAATGTTCATCACTGCCGGTTTGATGGAATCGTTCCCCTTCATCGTACTGGCATTCGCCATGTGGTTCGTGTTTGCCAACCCATTCGTTGTGGCGGCCCGTGCGCAACTCGGCGGCTAAACCCGCCCGCTGGAGCCTTATGGGAAGACACGGTTTATCGACACCAGGAGTCCGGACGTGAATGTCACTTCCACGCTCATCGGCCAGATGATCACCTTTGCGGTCCTCGTCTGGTTCGTTATGCGCTTCCTGTGGAAGCCGTTAAGCCACATGATGGAAGAGCGCAGCAAGCGGATCGCCGATGGCTTGGCGGCCGCTGAGCGCGGGCTGCGCGACCTGGAACTCGCACAGCAGCGCGTGGCGGAGACCTTGCGCGAGGCCAAGACTGGCGCGGCTGAGGTGATCACCCAGGCCCAGCGGCGTGCCGCGGAGATCGTCGATGAGGCCAAGACCGACGCCCGCGAGGAGGGGCAGCGCATCCTGACGACGGCACGCTCCGAGATCGATCAGGAGGTCGCCCGCGCCAAGGAGGAGCTGCGCCGCCAAGTGGCGGGATTGGCGGTGATCGGCGCCGAGCGCATCCTCAAACGGGAGATCGACGCCAAGGTTCACAACGAGCTGCTCAAGGACCTGGCCGAGCAGATCTGAATCTACCTGAGTTCTCAGCTGCGGCGAGCGGCGCCGTGACATTACCCGGACGGACTGACAAGCAATGGCCGAAGACGAGACCCTAGGCAGACCCTACGCGCGGGCGGTGTTCGAGCTGGCGCGGGACGCGGGGGTGTTGCCCGCGTGGTCTGAGCGGCTGGCGGCCGCTGCGCGGGTGGCGGAGAACCCGCAGTTCAAAGAACTCATCGACAATCCGCGGCTCACGGTCGCGGACGTCGCACAGGTTTTGTTGGACATCCTCGGCGATCGGTTGGACGACGCGGGGCGCAACCTGATCCGCGTGTTGGCGGACAACCACCGTCTCGCTGTGCTGCCGACCCTCGCGGCCCTCTACGAGGACTACCGCGCCGCGGCGGAGGGCACCGTCGAGGCGCAGTTGATCAGCGCCTACCCGGTGGAGGAGACGGAGCGCCACCGGATCACCGCGGCGCTCAAGGCGCGGCTCGGCCGGGAGATCCATTTGGAGTGTGCCATCGACGCGCGGCTGCTGGGCGGAGCCGTGGTGCGCGCCGGCGATCTGGTCATCGACGGATCGGTGCGCGGCAAGCTCGAACAACTGGGCATTAGCCTGAGTCATTCGTGAGGATATCGGAATGCAATTGAACCCCACCGAAATCAGCGAGCTGATCAAGAAACGTATCGAAGGCTTCGATGCGGTCAGCGAGGCACGCACCGAGGGGACGGTGGTCGCGATCACCGACGGTATCGTGCGCATCCATGGCTTGGCGGACGTCATGCAGGGAGAGATGCTCGAGTTTCCGGGCAACACCTTCGGTATGGCGCTCAACCTGCAGCGCGATTCCGTCGGCGCGGTGGTGCTGGGGGCCTATACCCACATCTCTGAGGGCGACACGGTTAAGTGCACCGGCCGTATCTTGGAGGTGCCCGTTGGAGACGGGTTGCTCGGCCGGGTGGTGAACTCCCTGGGTGAGCCCATCGACGGCAAGGGTCCGGTGGCCTACGACACCACTTCGCCGATCGAGAAGGTGGCGCCGGGTGTGATCAGCCGTCAGTCGGTGAGTCAGCCGGTGCAGACCGGTCTGAAGGCCATCGATTCCATGGTGCCCGTCGGGCGTGGTCAGCGCGAGTTGATCATCGGAGACCGCCAGACCGGAAAGACGGCAGTGGCCATTGACGCCATCATCAATCAGAAAGGTACCGGCATTAAGTGCATCTACGTCGCCATCGGACAGAAGAACTCCTCTATTTCCGGGGTGGTGCGCAAGTTGGAGGAACACGGCGCGATGGAACATACCATCGTGGTCGCTGCGGGGGCGGCCGATGCCGCGGCGCTGCAGTTCATCGCCCCCTACTCAGGCTGTGCCATGGGTGAGTACTTCCGCGACAAGGGCGAGGACGCGCTGATCGTCTATGACGACCTCACTAAACAGGCCTGGGCCTATCGACAGGTGTCGCTGTTGCTGCGCCGCCCGCCCGGGCGCGAGGCCTATCCCGGCGATGTATTCTATCTGCACTCGCGGCTGTTGGAGCGCGCGGCGCGGGTCAACCCGGGCTACGTGGAACAGGCCACTGGCGGCAAGGTCCAGGGGCGTACCGGATCCCTGACCGCGCTACCGATCATCGAGACCCAGGCCGGTGACGTCTCGGCCTTCGTACCGACCAACGTGATCTCCATCACCGACGGACAGATTTTTCTGGAAACCGATCTGTTCAACGCCGGTATCCGCCCGGCCATCAACGCAGGGCTGTCGGTGTCGCGTGTAGGCGGTGCTGCCCAGACCAAGATCATCAAAAAGCTCGGCGGCGGGGTGCGGCTCGCCTTGGCCCAATACCGTGAGTTGGCCGCCTTCGCCCAATTCGCCTCGGACCTGGATGAGACGACGCGCAAGCAGTTGGAGCGCGGGCAGCGGGTTACGGAGGTGATGAAACAGCGCCAGTACTCGCCACTGTCTGTCGCCGAGATGGCGGTATCGTTGTTCGCGGCCAACGAGGGCTATCTGGACGACGTTGAGATCAGTAAGGTGGTGGACTTCGAACACGCGCTGCACGGCCATATGCGGTCTAGTCATGCCGGTCTGTTGGAGCGGATCAACGAGAATCCCGAGTACAGCGCGGAGGTCGAAGCGGCCCTGCGCAAGGCGCTGGATGACTTCAAGGCCCACCACGCCTGGTGAGACACGCAACCCAATCATGAAGAGCGATCCCTGAGTCATGGCCGGTGCCCGAGAGATCCGCACCAAGATCAAGAGCGTGCAGAGCACGCAGAAGATCACCCGTGCGATGCAGATGGTGGCCGCGAGCAAGATGCGCAAGGCGCAGAATCGCATGTTCGCCGCGCGTCCCTATGCGGGAAAGATGCGCGCAGTAATTGAGCATTTGGCCCATGCGCATCCCGAGTACCGGCACCCCTATCTTCAGGACCGCGAGGTCAAGCGGGTAGGCTACGTCGTGGTGTCCAGTGATCGCGGGCTATGCGGCAGCCTGAACATCAATTTGTTCAAGACGCTGGTGAATGAGATGCAGTCCTGGTCGGACAAGGGTGTGGAGGCCGACCTCGCGGTGTTTGGGAGCAAGGGCGTGGGGTTTCTAAGCCGGTTCGGCGCGCGCATCCTTGCCCAGACCACTCATTTGGGAGACCGCCCGTCGGTACAGGACATGATCGGTCTGGTGAAGGTGATGTTGGACGCCTTCAGCGAGGCCCGGGTTGACCGACTGTTTCTGGTCTCCAACGAGTTCATCAATACCATGAGCCAGCGCCCGCGGGTGGATCAATTGGTCCCGGTTCGGGCTCACGATGACGATGTCGCGCGCCACTATTGGGACTATCTGTATGAGCCCGACGCCCGCGAGGTCCTGGACGCCCTGTTGGCGCGCTACATTGAGTCCATGGTGTACCAGGGCGTGGTGGAGAACATCGCCTGCGAGCAGGCGGCGCGCATGATTGCCATGAAGAGCGCATCGGACAACGCCGCGACGCTGATCGACGACCTGCAGCTCGCTTATAACAAGGAGCGTCAGGCTACCATTACTCAGGAGTTGGCGGAGATCGTCGGGGGCGCGGCGGCCGTATAAGGACGCTGCGCGCGGTTCGGCGGTTTCAGGCTTCGGGTTTCCGCCCTACATGATGGAGACCGGAAGCCTGAAACTGAAAGTGATTTTGAGGGGATGAAACAATGAACACCGGGAACGTCGTCCAGATCATCGGTGCCGTGGTGGATGTGGAATTTCCGCGCGAAACAGTGCCAAAAATATACGATGCGCTGCGCATCGACGAGGCAGATCTGATCCTTGAGGTGCAGCAGCAACTCGGCGATGGAGTTGTGCGGACCATTGCGATGGGTTCCACTGACGGACTGAAACGCGGTCTGCCGGCCCACAATACCGGCGCGCCGATCTCGGTGCCGGTGGGCCAGAAGACGCTGGGGCGGATCATGAACGTGCTCGGCGAGCCGGTAGATGAGCGAGGTCCGGTGGACGCGGAGCAACGTTGGCCCATACACCGTTCTCCGCCCAGCTACGCAGATCAGGCGGCGACCGTAGAACTGCTGGAGACCGGCATCAAGGTTATCGATCTCATCTGCCCATTCGTCAAGGGTGGCAAGGTGGGATTGTTCGGCGGCGCGGGCGTGGGTAAGACCGTTATGCTGATGGAGTTGATCCGCAACATCGCCAGCGAGCACAGCGGCTACTCGGTGTTTGCCGGGGTCGGCGAGCGTACTCGCGAGGGCAACGACTTCTATCACGAGATGAAGGATGCGGGCGTCCTTGATCAGGTGGCGCTCGTCTACGGGCAGATGAACGAACCGCCGGGCAACCGCCTGCGGGTCGCGCTTACCGGCCTGACGATGGCGGAGTTCTTCCGAGATGAGGGCCGCGATGTGTTGTTGTTCATCGACAACATCTACCGCTACACCCTCGCGGGGACCGAGGTCTCGGCGCTGCTCGGGCGTATGCCTTCGGCGGTGGGCTACCAGCCCACGCTGGCCGAGGAGATGGGCGTGTTGCAGGAGCGCATCACCTCCACCAAGACCGGCTCGATTACCTCCATCCAGGCGGTGTACGTGCCTGCCGATGACATTACCGACCCGTCACCCGCGACTACCTTCGCGCATCTGGATGCCACCGTGGTGCTCTCGCGCCAGATCGCGGAACTCGGCATCTATCCTGCCGTGGACCCCCTGGATTCCACCAGTCGGCAGCTGGACCCGCTGGTTATCGGGCAGGAGCACTATGACACCGCCCGGGCGATACAGAGTACGCTGCAGCGTTACAAGGAGCTCAAGGACATCATCGCGATTCTGGGCATGGACGAGCTCTCTGAAGAGGATAAACTGGCGGTGGCGCGGGCGCGCAAGATCCAGCGCTTCCTCTCTCAGCCCTTCTTTGTGGCGGAGACGTTCACCGGGAGCCCCGGAAAATACGTATCGCTCAAGGAAAGTATCCGCGGGTTCAAGGCCATCGTGAACGGCGAATACGATCACCTGCCGGAGCAGGCGTTCTACATGGTCGGGACCATCGACGAGGCGGCGGAGAAAGCGAAGGGCCTGTAGCGGGGGCACACCGGGTAATTCAACCGTAGCGCGCCGAACCCACGCAGCACCGGGACGAAACAATCAATGGCCATGACCATACACGTCGACATCGTCAGCGCGGAACAAGAGATCTTCTCCGGGCCCGCGGAGATGGTGTTCGCACCGGCGGAGATGGGCGACGTGGGCATCGCGCCCCGCCATGCCCCATTGCTCACCAGGCTCAAGCCCGGCGAGGTCCGCATCAAGACGCAGGGCGGCGGGGAGGAGTTTTTCTACGTGTCCGGGGGGATGTTAGAGGTGCAGCCGCACGTGGTGACGGTGCTGGCCGACGTGGCGTTGCGCGCCCATGATATCGACGAGGCCCAGGCCCTGGAGGCCAAGCGGCGCGCCGAGGAGGAACTGCGGCACAAGAGCGCCGAGTTGGACTATGCCAAGGCCCGTGCGCAGCTCGCCGAGGCCATGGCGCAACTCCAGGCCCTCGAACGTCTGCGCCGGACCGGCCGTCGCTGATTCCGGTATGTAGGCGGTCGTTCCTCGATCGTAGCCGTGTGAGTTGTGCTGACAGGTGCCAGTGGCCAGGGAGCGGTCGGGTAGTCCGCGGCGCCGGACTCGCGGCCAACAGCTTCCAACGCAACCGGCGGACGCGCAGCGCGCCCTACCCTCGACTCAATCAATCCAGGAGCCACTGTGTCCGAGCAACGGGTCACTAAAAACAAGGTAGTCTACTTCACCTATGTGATCCGGGATCCGCTCGGGGACGAATTGGAGCGCAGCGACGTGCCAGTTGGGTATGTCCACGGCATTGGGGGAAAATTACTGCCGAAACTGGAGGAATCCTTCGAGGGGCGTACCGTGGAGGATGTGATCGAGGTGGTAATCCCGCCCGGTGAGGGGTTCGGTGACCACGACCTGAATCTTACTTATACCGATGATTTGGACAACGTGCCCGAGGCGTTCCGGTATGTCGGTGCCCAGGCCGAGTTTCAGAACGACCGGGGCCAGACCAAAACCTTTATGGTGACTCGCATCGAGGGGGGGCGATTGACCCTGGACGGTAACCATCCATTCGCCGGTAAGATCCTGCACTACAAGGCGAAGATCGTCGAGATCCGGGATGCCCGTCCGGACGAACTGGAAAACGGGGTGCCGGCGGGCGCGGACGGTCCGGTCATCCACTGACGGGCGTGTACCCGCACTGGCCTGGGCAGGCGTCTCGACTGTCCCCCGTCAAGCCCGTTGGCGCTTCAGGAATTCCCACGGATTCCGATGTAGGATGGACGGGGATGAGCGCCTTTTTCTCAGGGAATGTCCCAGCATGAGCGTGAGCACCATCATCCTGGCCGCCGGCCAGGGTACCCGGATGCGTTCGGGATTCCCGAAGGTCCTGCATCCCGTCGCGGGCCGCTGCCTGCTAGAACATGTGGTGGCGGCGGCGTTGCGCCTGGAGGGGCGGGCGATCCACGTGGTCTACGGCCATGGTGGCCAAGCGGTGCCGGAGCGGCTGGCGGCGCTACCGGTCCATTGGGTGGAACAGGCCGAGCAACTGGGCACCGGTCACGCAGTGGCCCAGGCCCTGCCCGCCGTCCCCCCTGAAGATACGGTACTGGTGCTATACGGCGATGTCCCTTTGATCACCGCGGGAACGTTGGAGCGGCTGGTGGGGGAGGCCGGAAACAGCCGATTGGCCCTGCTCACGGTGGAGCTGCCGGACCCCACCGGCTACGGACGCATCGTGCGTGGACCCGGCGGCGGGGTCTTGCGGATCGTCGAGGAGAAAGATGCGAACGTGCAGGAACGCGCCCTGCGCGAGGGTAACACCGGGATCCTGGCGGGTCCCGCCGGCATGCTCGCCCGCTGGCTGGCGGCCCTTGACAAGAACAACGCCCAAGGAGAGTTTTATCTGACCGACGTGGTTGCCATGGCGGTCGCCGATGGGGTGGATGTGCCCACCGTGGCACCGGCGTCGATCGCGGAGGTAATGGGTGTGAATGACCGGATCCAGCTTGCCGAGCGCGAACGCGACTACCGGCTGCGCGAGGCGCAGCGCCTGATGCGCGATGGGGTGACCCTGCGTGATCCGGAGCGCTTCGACCTGCGTGGCGAGGTGCGCGCCGGCCGCGATGTGGTGATCGACGTCAACGTCGTCCTTGAGGGTGTGGTGCATCTGGGGGATCGGGTACGCATCGGTCCTAACTCGGTGATCCGCAATACCCGGATCGGTGACGACACGGAGATACTTTCCCACACCCTGATCGAAGACGCCGTTATCGGCCCGGGTTGCCGCGTGGGTCCGTTCGCCCGGGTGCGTCCCGGCACGGATCTGGCGGCCGGGGTGCATGTCGGTAACTTCGTCGAACTGAAGAACGCGCAGGTGGCGGACGGGTCCAAGATTAACCACCTGAGCTATATCGGGGATACCACCGTGGGGCGTCGCGTGAACATCGGCGCCGGTACCATCACCTGCAACTACGACGGTGCCAACAAGCATCGCACCGTTATCGAGGACGAGGTGTTCATCGGTTCGGACACCCAACTGGTGGCGCCGGTTACCGTAGGGGCGGGGGCCACCATCGGTGCTGGAACTACCGTCACGCGGGACGCGCCTCCCGGCGAACTTACCGTGAGCCGGGTGCCACAGCAGACCCGTCCGGGGTGGAAGCGACCGGTTAAGAAACCGAAGGCATAGGCGCGCGCCCAGGGCGGCAGGCTGGGACAGATCCGCGGTGCATGTGCGGTAGGGGGGAGGGGGACCGGTAATGCCGGTTCGTGACCCGTGTACTCCGGTGGGCTGCACTTCGGGCAGGCGCGATCACAGAGGTAACCACGCATGTGTGGAATCGTTGGTGCGGTGGCGCAGCGGGATGTGGCGCCCATTCTGTTGGAAGGGCTGAAGCGGCTCGAATACCGGGGCTACGACTCCGCGGGCATCGCGGTGTTGGGCCCGGTATCGGGAATCGAGCGCATCCGTACTGCGGGTAAGGTTCGTCAGTTGGAAGACGCCCTGAGCCGCGACCCGCTGCCTGGCGTCACCGGCATCGCCCATACCCGCTGGGCCACCCATGGCGCGCCCAGCGAGCGCAACGCCCATCCGCACATCAGCTGCGACAGCATCGCCGTGGTACACAACGGCATCATCGAGAATTACGAGGCCCTGCGGACCCGGCAGCGGGAGGCAGGCTACCGCTTCGATTCCGACACCGATTCCGAAGTCATCGCGCACCAGATTCATCTCTATCTAAGCCAGAGCATGGACTTGCTGGCGGCGGTGCGCGCGGCGGTGGCGGACCTGGAGGGTGCCTACGCATTGGGTGTGATCTGCACCACCCTGCCTGGCGAATTGGTGGCCGCACGCCGCGGCAGTCCGCTGGTAATCGGTATCGGCATCGGCGAGCATTTCATCGCCTCTGATGTTTTCGCGCTGTTACCGGTGACCCAACGTTTCCTGTTCCTGGAGGACGGGGACGTGGCCCATCTCACCCGCGACAAGGTGACGGTGTGCGACGCGGCTGGCGCTTCGGTAAGCAGAGCCGAGCGGATCTCGGAGCTGTCCGTGGACAGCGTCGAGCGCGGCGAGTACCGGCACTACATGCTCAAAGAGATCTTCGAGCAGCCGCGCGCCATCTCCGACACCCTGGAAGGGCGCATCTCGAGCCAGCGGGTGCTGGACGCCGCTTTCGGACCTGGCGCCGAGGGCATCTTCGATACGGTGCGCGGTGTGCAGATCGTGGCCTGTGGTACCAGCTACCATGCCGGCCTGGTGGCCCGCTACTGGATGGAATCCATCGCCGGACTCCCCTGCGCCGTGGAAGTGGCCAGCGAGTTCCGTTACCGCAGGACCGTAGTCCCCCCGGGCACCCTGTTCGTGACCTTGTCGCAATCCGGCGAGACCGCAGACACCCTGGCGGCGCTGCGCGCCGCGCAACAACTGGATTACGTCCAGACCCTCGCCATCTGCAACGCGCCCGAGAGTTCCCTGGTGCGCGAATCGGGCCTGACCCTGATGACCCATGCCGGCCCCGAGATCGGGGTAGCCTCTACCAAGGCCTTCACCACCCAGTTGACTGCGCTGCTCCTGCTGGTGGTCTGCCTGGCCCGCCGCCAGGGCCTGTCGGGACGCGACGAGGCGCACCTGGTATCCGAACTGCGTGGCCTTCCCGGGCGTATCGACGCGGTCCTGGGTCTCAATGGCGAGATCGAGGCCATCGCTGACGAATTCGCGGACAAGCACAACGCGCTATTTCTGGGGCGTGGTGCCCAGTATCCGGTGGCCATGGAGGGGGCCCTGAAGCTGAAGGAAATCTCCTATATCCATGCCGAGGCCTACCCGGCGGGCGAACTCAAGCACGGACCTCTGGCCCTGGTGGACGCCAGCATGCCAGTGATCGCTGTGGCACCTAACAACCAGTTGCTGGAGAAATTGAAGTCCAATCTCCAGGAGGTCCGCGCCCGCGGCGGCCAGCTCTACGTATTCGCCGACGAGCACACCGGCCTGAATCGCGAGCCCGGGACCCGTGTCCTACCGGTCGCCCCGACCGGCGACGTGATTGCACCCATCGTGTTTACCGTTCCACTCCAACTTCTGGCCTACCATGTGGCGGTGCTCAAGGGCACCGACGTGGACCAGCCAAGAAACCTGGCAAAGTCCGTTACGGTTGAATGACCCTGGGAAGACGTGGGGCGGTAGTTGTCCGGCGGCAATAATATTCTTTCTCCTGTAATAAGTTTCTTTCCGAATTCATTTTAAAGTGGAGCCTCGCACGCCGGGTATCCGGCGATATTATTTTGTTATTACCCCGGCTTATTCACCCTACGTGCGTAAGAACCGATCAGCAACCCAAAATTCTGCACTTTTACGCAACCAATCACGGAATTGTCCCGCGCGACAAGAAAT